>JAAXJP010000577.1:0-4117 GCA_012269805.1 Rubrivirga sp. | reverse complement strand
AGCTGCGTGAGCACGCGCCGCCGGTACCCCTCGTCGTCGACGTAGGCGAGGAGAACGAGCGTCTTCGCCACGTGGCCGACCTCGCCTACCGCCCTCGCGAGCGTGGACGGCTGCCGTCGGTGGAGCGGTCTTGGTCGGTCGGCCCAGCGCTGCTGCCTGCGAGGAGGGTCCCGGCCGAGGTCACGACGGCGCGGACCGACCCGAGGAGGTCCTTGTGGTAGTACCGGCGGGCCGAGCCGCCGGGGAGGGCTCGGCCGACGACCTTGCCGGCCGGCGTGACGACCTGTGGCGGGTGTCCCCGTGTGGGGTCACCGCCGCCAACGGTTCTCCGCCCACAGCGCGTTGAGGTAGTCGACGGGGAGCGAGTTGGAAGCCGTCCGGGCGGGCGCGGTGAGCCCGGACGCCCGGGCCACGTCGGCGACGAACGAGACGCAGTCCCTCGAGACGAGCCGGTACGTGCCCCGTTGCCACTGGCCCCGCACTCGGAGGGTCCGGTCGTAGGCGTGCTTGTTGACGCGGACGACGATCCGTCGGGCGAGCCCCCGGTTCTCGCGGGCGTCGTCTTGAAGTCCGCCTGGGACGCCGACGGCGAGCCGCCAGTACGCCCGCTGCGCGTCGGGGTGCATCCCGCGGGCCTCCTGAGAGACGAATCGGCGGTTGCGGTCATAAGTGACCCAGACCACGAAGGCGTGGCCGACTTCGCCGCCGCCGCGCCCGGCGAAGATGAGGTAGTAGTCGTTGGGCTCGGACTGGGTTCGGAGGTCGAAGGTCGGGGTGAGAGGTCCGCTTCGTGAATCGGCGGACGTGGCCGGAGCGCTCTCCCCCATATCGGCCTCAGCCCCGAGAGAGTCGCACCCAGTCAGGACCAGGACGAGAAAGAGGGTGGGAAGGAGGCGGGGCATCGAGCGCAGTGGAGGTGAGAGAGGAAGGTCCACGATCCCTTCGCGCCCTGCATGTCAACTGGATTACACCGAAGTGCGAGACTGGAGTCCCGTTCGCCAACGGCCACCCCGGCCGCCGTCTTCCGCCAGGTCCGGTCGCCGGAGGCCGCGTAGCGGTAGGCCGAGGCGGCCCCCCGCGTCATCGCGACGGGGAGGCCCCGCCAGTCGTAGGCCGCGGCCGTGAGCCCGAGCAGGGCCGCCGCGGTCGCGTTCCCGTTCGCGGAGTACGTCAGCGCGCCGGCCCAGAGCGCGTAGGGTACCCGGGAGCAGTTCGGAGGGCGGCGTCAAGCTTCGGAGTAGGAGAGGCTTCTCGTGCGAGTTGGAGGGTGTGCGGTCCCATAAGCGGGACGTAGCTCGCGATCAGGGGCGCATTCTCTTCCTCACCGAGTAGGCCGTACAAAAGCGAACTCCGCAAGGCATCATTCGCTTCGCTGTTAGCAGGACTTGACGCCACGGACTCGATGAGGTTGAACAGATCGCGAGTCTGTTCTGTCGCAGGAGCCTCTTGGAGGGCTCTGCCAGGGGCCTCTTTGCCAAGTAGCCACCTCGCGATCACCTCGAATACGGTGTGGGCACTCAGGCTGTCCACGTCTACGCCATCGATCTGCGCCCATTCGTGAACGGGACCGTCCAATTCAGGGGCAGCAGCAATCACGCGGCGTGGGAAGGAATCCAATTTCATCGCAGCTATCGCCCTCGGAGGGCGTTGGTTAGGTCGTCAACAATAGCTCGTGCCGTGGTGGCGTCCCGGGGGCTGAGCTCTTCGCGCCTCATGATGTTGTTTAGGCGGTTGATGGTGTTCTGCGCTTTCTCAGCGTGCGTACGACCGAACACCCGTGCCCCGTCCATCAGGCGCTCATAGCGAACAGCCCCGGCCGTTCCGCCGGGCAAGCCGTCCGTTGCCTTGAACAGCTCTCCGATCGTCCGAGATAGGTTTTCATTGGTCGCTGTGGGCTTGGACATCGCGTTCTCAGCAATTTGCCGTACTGCCGCGTAGTGGTCGTCGACTGCTCCGACTTGCCTTGCTGCATCTTCTAGCCGGGACGCACTCTGCATGTTGACCCCACTCTCGCGGAGCGCGCGGTCCGCAGCCCGCCTAGCGAATGGCCGTTGGGCTACCGCTGCCGCGTCGTCAACGAACTCGCGTGTCCTCGATGCCGCTCGCTCGAAGTGCGGGCGTGCGGCAGACACCGCGCGGTCAACGTACGGTCGGGCCGCACGAGCAGCACGAGGGAGCGCTCGTAACATCGGGCCTATGACCGCAGGGCACGACCCCGGGGGATCGCACGCTGGTGCCATCCCGTCTGGATCCGTGATCGCCAGCGGATTGTTCAGCGTGTAGTTGTACGGGCTGTGCGCGGCGAACGCCCCAGCCAGCGGATCGACGGTCGTCCACCGCCCGAGGGCCGGGCTGAGGTAGCGGGCCCCGGCGTAGACGAGCCCCGTCTCGGCGTCCATCTCGTGGCCCGTGTACCCCTCCCGCGGCGTCCCGTCGACCCCGCCGGCCTGGCGCCCGGCGAGCACGACGCCCCACGGGTCGAAGTCCCGACCGCCGACGGCCACCCCGTCGGCCTCGGCGACGGTGCGGACGGTCCCCAGCGCGTCGGCGTGGTAATACTGGCGGGGGTCGCCGGCCGCCGGCTGGCGCCCGACGGGGGCCCCGCCCGCGAGCACGTTCCACTCGACGAGGGTCCCGGTCGAGGTGAACACGCCGACGGTCGTCGGGCCGTCGAGGGCGACGAGCTCGGTCCCGGCCGCCGTCTTCCGCCAGGTCCGGTCGCCGGAGGCCGCGTAGCGGTAGGCCGAGGCGGCCCCCCGCGTCATCGCGACGGGGAGGCCCCGCCAGTCGTAGGCCGCGGCCGTGAGCCCGAGCGGGGCCGCCGCGGTCGCGTTCCCGTTCGCGTCGTAGGTGAACGCGCCGGCCTCGGCGTCCCACGTCTCGGCCGTCGTGGCGACGGCGTCGGCGACGGAGGCGAGCCGGTTCGTCGAGGCGGTGTACGTGTACGTGAGGTCGTCGACGAGCGTGCTCGTCGAGCGGTAGCGGCGGAGCGTCTTGAGGTTCCCGTTCCGGTCGTACGTCGTCCCGGCCACGTCGTAGGCCAGCGCCGAGGCCCAACCGGTCCCGTTCCACGCCGAGTGGTCGGCGGCGAGGAGCCGGCCGAGCGCGTCGTAGCTCGCGTCGGTCATGACGTACCGGGAGCGCGTGGAGGGGAGGGCCTTGTTGTACGTCTCGACGGAGGCCACGAGCCCGTTGGCCAGGTACGTCCGGGCCTCCGAGAACGCGTACGTCGCCGCGGCCGGGTCGCCGATGGCGGCGAGCCACCCGCGCGCGGTATACGTCACGGGCGTGGCCGCCGCGGCCCCCGCGTAGCGGTACGACGACTGGGCCCCGCGGGCGTCGTAGGTGTAGGTCACGTCAGGGGCGGCCGGCTTGGTCGACGTCGTCGAGGCCCAGACCTTCGTGAGCTGGCCGGCTGCGTCGTACTCGTACCACTGGTAGAACGAGTTCGTCCCGACCGTCCGGACGGTCGTGAGCACGCGCCCCTGCCAATCGTAGGTGTACACGTGGCGAGCGTTGAGGGCCGTCGCGACCGTCGTCCCCGAGGACGTCGTGTAGACGCGCTTCTCGGCGAGGCGGCCCTCGGCGTCGTAGCTATAGAGCTCGGCCTGCCACCCGAGGTCGGCGCCGGACCCGCTCTGCGACACGACGCCCGCGACGCGGCCCCGGAGGTTGCTCTGCGTGAACCCGGAGTACTGGGCGTAGAACGGGGCCCAGGGGCCGGCGTTGGCCGGCTTGGCGTCGTACGCCGTCGCCGTGAGGAGGTTGGCGGCCGTCCGGAGCGTGGCCGGCGTCGTGGCCGAGCCGCTGAGCGTGCCCCACACGGTCGAGGTCGCCGCGCCCTGGCCGGTCTCGATCGGACGGCCGTGGGAGTCGTACTCGGTGTAGAGGGCGAGGTTGGCCGCCGCCTCGTTGGCGTCGCGGCGGAAGCGGGGGTTCCCGGCGGCGTCGTGCTTGAGGAGGAGCGTGCCGGCGTCGGGCGAGACGGTCCGGACGAGGCGCCCGGCCCCGTCGTAGGTGTGCGTCGTCTGCTGGCCCTCGGGGGCCGTCGTCCGCGTGACGCGGTCGCGCACGGCGTAGGCCGTCGTCGGCGGCGCCCCCCCCGTCGCGTGGTACA
>JAAXJP010000118.1:2914-21120 GCA_012269805.1 Rubrivirga sp. | reverse complement strand
GAGCTCTAGCCCACTGGCATGTGATTGATGGCCCACGAGGAATGAAGAAAGGGATAAAAGCGTTGAGCGCATGATCGTAGCATACCTCACATACACCATCTCGGCGGCAATTATCATTACGAAATTCTTTGACTGCATCACTACGTAAAGAAAGGTGTACTCAGAACGGGTTAAACATTCAGTATTAGATGGCGAATCTTGATAATTGTTTTTAATTGAATTGAGATTTCTCCTCGAGACTGAATAATTGGTGTGACGTGGGCGATTCTGTTTCTCAGATTTTCGAGGTCTTTTACAAATTTATTTTGTTCGCTTTTTGAAGCGGGTCTCTCTGATAAATTTGTCAATAGCTCTTTTTTGATGGCTATTTTACCAACATCACAAAGTTGAAGGCATTGAATCACGTTTAATTCAGCTCCATTAGATTTTAATTCATTAAATAAATCTAAGGCCTTTTTTTTTCTGCCCTCACTCAGAAATTCAAGTGCGTCCAAAGGATGGGTGAAAATCTCTTCAAATCGAGATTTTAGAAGTTTTTCTAAAAGAGAAATATGACTAAAAACCCAATCTACAAAAGGAGCTTTATTCAAGTCTTGCCAGCTGATTAGCCAATTAACTTTATCCCTTTCCAACAAAACGACAAACTGCTTCTTCTCAATGATTTTGGTTAATTCTAAGAAATCGATTGATGATGAGATCAGATGACCGGGATACAAATTAATAGGTTCACGATTCGAATCATTGGATTGGACATATTGAATATAGTTCCTATGACTGTCCATAAGAAAACACAGGTCGAAATTCGGATGCTTACGTTTAAAGCTTGAAAGTTGCTTCTGAAATTCTGAGCTCCTTACGCCTTGAATTCTTTCGGCTAATACTAAAGGATCAAAGGCAGCATCATAAGTTGCTATTAGCTTGAGATTTTTCACTTCTAGAAGTTAATAAGAATTAATAGTTATCAAAATAAGCTTTTATGTCTCACTTGAGACTTTTTGCAAAAGGGGAAATATTTTGTGCTTTTACGCTGCACAGAAATTGTGAATAATTGTAACTTATTCACACCAAGTTATGCCAACAACCAAAAAACCTCTAAAGCGCTACAGCATCCTAGATCGCTGTTTCTCAATCACTGGACGTAATTATACGTTCGAAGGTTTGAGAGAAGCCGTAAATGAGTGGATGTTGGAAAAAGATTCTCAGTCTTCTGGTATCGGTATCCGTCAGCTTAGAGACGATGGCGCTTTCATGAAAAGCACAGATGGATGGGATGCTCCTATTATTACCATTCCTGGAGATGGAAAGAAGAGAAATTACCGTTACGACGATCCAAGATTCTCTATTTCCAAAAGACCGGTCAATGAAACACAGGTAGAGGAACTAAAGATGCTTGTTGACGCTCTTGATGCGTTTGAAGGATTACCTCAATTCGCTGGTCTTGAAGATCTATTAGTAAAGCTTCAGAGCGATATGGGAATTCAACAAAAGCCGATCGACATAAGGTAATTGACGTGGATATTAGTGAGTTAACGCGAAGGATTATTGGGTTAAGCGCTCTTTATCAAATAGACAAACTTACTTGTCATAGATCATATCTATATGCAAGTTGAAAGTAAAAAACATTTGATGGCACTGAAAAAAAAAGAAGTTCCAATAATTGAATTAGTCGCTGGTCGCGGCGGATTAGAAGAAGGGGTTTCTTTTTTGAAAAATTCATATCAAAGTAATCTTTCTATTGAAAAAGAAAACAACGCGCCTTTATCTCCAGAACTTAAAAGATTTACAGGACAGCGTAATGATAGAATTGGAGTTCAACTGCCCGGCGAAGCAGCCACAATCGTTACTAGCCATGTGTCAAAATATGGACACTACTTAATGCGCTGTGAACCGGATTTGTGTCAAAGCGTAATCGTACTCAAAGCTGCCCGAATTAAAATGATACCTGACAACTATCTTTATTACGGGCCGAGAACAGCTCATTTATATCAACTTGGGGACGCTTTTATGCCCTATTTGGTCTTTTTACGTTGCACATCCTGTAGGCGAAATCTTCGAAAGTCAGACAAGTTATGATTGAATTATTAAAAAGCCTATCCAAAAAGTACTACTTACAACTTGGTGACTACCGCTTCAGTCCTCTTATACAACTTACTTCTGGAATGTCACTTGAGTATTGCTATCGACTTAAAGAGAATCAATGCTCAAAACAACCATTCCTCTTTTGTTTGCCCGAAAAGAAAGCCGGAGCACTTTGGACTTCAATTTCTCTTCTAACAAATTATTATCTAGAGGATTATGTTTCTCTCGGAGATGAAGGCATTTCCGTTGAAAGGGATGATAAAGTATTCATTTTTGGATGTGTTGCTCAAGTTGAACGGGTGCATAATGGAAGTATTTATTTGAAGTTTAAAGATCAAGGTGGGCTGCAGCTTAACAACAAACTTAGAAATCAGCTGAGTTTGGCACCACAAGCCAGAGCCTTAAACCTTTTAAAGAAGTATCAAAAAGCGCGGATAGAATCGAGAAGGAATCGTAATCCGATATCGAAGATTTTATATCCAAAAGATGAAGTTTTCATCAATCAGCGTAATTTAAAATCGAAGATTCTCTTAGTTGCGGGAAGAGGGCAAGTGAAAAAATTTCATGACTTTCTGGAAACCCTCGAAATATATGGTGAGAAGCTTCGAAAGGTGTTCCCTGAGGGTGATAACTTAATTATAACCCCAGATCTCAAAAGCTATACAAGTGACTCAAATATTCGGAGTGAAGTAAGTGAGAAAGAGTTCATTCAACTTCTCAATAAAGCATATGAAAAAGATCTATTTCAAGAGGCTAAGGATAGTATACGTGAATTACTTGAAATATATCAAGTTGATGACAAGATCACAAAGGATTTTGACGATTCATTCTCGAATATAATAGATGATTACATCGAAATTATACCTGAAATTCGGATATTTTATGACAAGTATCCTGGCTATTCTGAGGATCTTAGTGATGAATTTCGAGCAGTCGTTATTAACGATGTTTCTCAACTTATAGATTATAAAAATACTGTAGATTTCTTCTTACAAAAGGGTGTCCCTGTTATCGTATTTTCTAATAGAAGCGTTGTTGAAAATAGGGAAAAATGGTTTTACAAGAGTTTATTTCAAAATAATCAGGATTTCTTCCGTCTTAATTGGAATAAGAAAAAATTAAGCACAATAAAGGGGCTTAATACAGAATCCTCAGGGAAAATCTGCTTTCGTAAGTGTGAAAATGGGAAGCTTTATTACAATGATCCAGTTTCTGGCAAAGTAATACCATGGATAAAGGATAATTACATTGATCAGGATCTTTGGAACCAGACATTGCGTTATGAGAGCCAAATTATAAGTATTGAAACATATCAAGGCTGTCAGTTAGACACGCTTGCTCCTAAACTAGTAAAGCATGTGAGAGAATTGGATGAATTTGAGATGTTGCAAAAGTCCTTTTACAGGACTTTGTATCCTGCTCTTTATGCTCTCAAAAATTCTCCGCGTTCAAATGAAAGTGTCAAAAGATTGATAAGTACTTTTAGAAAGGACTTCGAGTTAGTCGTAGATCAATTGCCAAAAGAGGTTTCCCAAGATTTCCTCAAGGCAATTGCTGAAGCAGAGGTGTTTAGTCAGAATAATAAGGAATTTGAATCAGATGTTCAGCTTTTTTCTATTGGAATCCCAAATGATCTAGACAGAGACTTCACTATCCCTTTAGATTCTGATGAAAAATATTTGCCGGATGAATACGGTGAGCGCATTGTTTTTACTGGATTTCCTTTTGACGAGTTTCGTAGTAATTATTTAATAAATAGCGTCAACAAATATTTTATTCCTGAGATCGAATTGAAATGTTGGCCACATGAAGCATCACTGACTTATTATTACCTAAGGCGAAGAATTGAAGGTGGTTATTTTCATGATTTTCTTCCGGAAGGAATTGACGTGGACCAGGAATTAAGGATTAAATCAGATGAAGATATTGAATCCGAAATTGATAGAATTCTCCAGTGCTCTAACATAACTGCTGAACCTGTTCAAGCAGAAGAAGACATCGCGCGAATACATCAATTTAGGTACAAGGGCTTTTTATCAAGCCAAGATAGTTCCACAATTTGGAAGGTTAATTGTGATGTGTTGAATTTTGAAAATGGCGACTTTATGTTCTTGTGTAAAGGCAGCACAATTCTCTGTCTCTCAGAGGACGCTCAGGGTAAAATGAAGGTGTTTAGTAAAAGTACGGACCAGTTTATTCATGGGGATGTAGTTTTCAGATACATCAAGGACAGGACTGCTTATTTAGAAATATCAAAAAGAGATCGTGAGGTTGGAAAAAGCTATGAGCTACTAGAAACTTGGAAAAATGTTCTTCAAGAACTGTATTCAAGACATGGGCATTCTATCAAGAACTTAGAGAGTTTTTTAACAAAACAGAAGATTGAGCGTCAGTTAAAAGGAAATCCAATCCATAATAATTTGGAACGGTGGTTATTTGATGAAGAAGTTATTTCTCCTGATAAGGATAACCTTCGTTTAATACTATCAGCGGCTGAAGTGTCAAATATTGAGGAACGGTTGGCTGTTTTAGGACAGGCTTACAAAATCGCGACAGCACATCGGATAAGCCTTAGTGCAAGGATCAAAAAAGAGATATCAAGAAAACTATCTAAAAAGGTAGAAATGAATGGAGGCTTTGAAATTAACGTGGATGGAGCAACCATAGAAGTAGAGACAAGAACTATTTCTAGCGTAGACAGAAATGGAATTGAAGTAGACTATCATAATACACGGAAAATCCTATGCTAATCCCAGACAACATCTCTGATTTTAACTCATTGGGAGAGAAGATTTTATACCTCAAGTTTAAAAATGATGGAACGGCAAACAATTTTTATGTACTCCATTCTGTATTCACCGGACATCATATAAAAAATATTTCTGGTGAATTAGACTTTTTGGTTCTCGCTCCAAATGAAGGTTTCTTTTCAATAGAGGTTAAGCATGGCGGAGTTACAAGAAAGAACGGAGATTGGTGTTATACTAATCGCGATGGAAAAGCTACGTGTAAAAAAATCAGTCCTTTTGCACAACAAAACGCTACTATGAACTCAATTCGACAGTTTGTTTTAGATAGGTTAAAACATAACAGTGAATTAAAAGAACGATTTTCAAAAATTCTTTGGGGTTCAGGTGTTGCTTTTACAAGTATGACTGAATTCATAGATTTTGGACCAGAAGGACATTCATGGCAAGTGTTAACCAAGCAAGGTTTGAACTTGCCAATAGTCTCATATATTAATTCACTGAGCAAGGGGTCTCACGTTGAAAGTGAAAGTAAATATTGGTACGATGTGAATAAAGCTCGTCCCACTAAAAACGATTGTGAGCTCCTTGTAAAGATCCTCCGTGGCGACTTTGAAATAAAGTATTCGGAGATAAATCGAATTATTGATACAGATGAATTAATAGAAGAGTACACAGAGGAACAATTTTCATTACTTGATTTTACAAGATTTAATAATCGCTGCTTAATACAAGGTTCTGCAGGCACTGGAAAGACACTAATGGCCCTAGAGTTATTCAAACGTAAGACTCAGGAAGGTCTTAGTGTGGCGCTGTTTTGTTTCAACAAGAAACTTGCTGAAAAGCTGAAAAATTCTACAGATAAGATTGACATAAATCAAAGAAAAAACAATTTCTGCGGCACTCTGCACAGTTATTTAGCTCAAGAAACTAAGCTCGTACAACCTCAGAACCAAGAGAGTCTTCAGAAATTCTACGCAGAGGATCTTCCCATGGAGTTTATTTTGGAGAATGAAAATCTAGACGATGTTAAGAAACTTGACTTTTTAATTATTGATGAGGCTCAGGATTTGATTACGCCATACTATTTGGAAGTATTTAATACAATTTTAAAAGGAGGAATCAAGAAAGGAAAATGGGTAATGTTTGGAGATTTTTCAAACCAAGGGATTTATTTAAATGACCCCTATGTTTCCATAAAGTTGTTGCGTTCAGAGTCAGATTTCATGACCTTTCCGCCTCTTAACATTAATTGCAGAAACACAAAGGAAATAGCACGTCAGAACACTTTGATGACAGGAACTCAAATGCCTCAGGTAAATTCAAAAAATTACTTGGGAAACAATGTTATTTGTAAGTATCCGCCTAGACCTTCTCGAAAAGAGGTTTTAATAGAAATCGTACTTGAGATTGTTAATCGTGGTATACCTTTAGAAATGATCACTTTACTCTCTCCAAAAAAGTTTGAAAACACCATAGTTGGTGAAGATCCGAAAATTATGGAGTTTTTAAACCACGGGTTAAAAATAAGCACGATACAAGCCTACAAAGGATTAGAGAATGCAATAGTGGTTCTTTTCGATTTTGACGAGATTTTATCAATACAAATGCAAAGGTTGCTTTACATAGGTATCTCTCGCGCAAAACACGAGTTATATCTGATCTTGGATAAAAGCCAAGAAGTAACAGTAAGTAAATTAATATCTGAAAACTACCCTAAACTTGGCTAAATGAATATTAGAGAAGAAATAATTGATGCGGTAAGAAGAGAAATTGTTGGACCATGTCCAAATCCAAACTACGTAGATGATGAGACGGGAGAAGAACTGCTGCTTGCGAATGTTCATGGGTCACCAAAATCTAGATACGGTGCTGGGATGTTATATCCCCAACAAACGGGAATTACTGAACCCGATTATACTGAAGGATCTACTCCACCCGATGAAGCTATTAAGACTAAGGAATCAGAATTTAGAGAAGTAGGTAAGCGGTCAGGCAAATTCGTTGATGAGGAGCTAGATGAGGAGCCTGTTGGGATGGCGAATCAGTATCTTCCATCTGCCATGGGTTTTACTGTTCGTTTTCGAAGCACCGAAAAAGATGATAATGTAGAGCTCAGTATAAATTCTGCTTATTACGAAAAGGGAAACGGTAAAAAACCTAAAAAACATATCAAACAGGATGGAAGGGTTGAGATATATCATAATAAGCAAGGCCAGACATACGACTTAGACCATTGGATAAGAAGGCCAATTAAGCTTGATCCAATTCAACTTAATCTCAACGAACTTTTTAAAGACGATAATAAATCATTTGATCTAGTATTAAAAAAGAACGTAAAGGGAGAAGATTGGCTAAAGTTTAGAATTTTCAATAGAACCACGGAAATTGATAAAAAAGAGAATTTTATTACATACACTTTTGTAATACTGAATGCTCTTAAGGCAGTCACAGATGATTCAAGAAATGGAGATAAAGTACTATTTCAAAATGAGTTGACCTTAACAACATCTAATCCCTATTTGATAGCACCATACAAGGAGAGGATGTTAGCTTCAGACACTGATGAAGAAGATGAGCTCAAGCTTTTATATCGTAAAAAAAGAGTTTTCGCCATTGGGCACGGAACCTCTGTCCAATGGCAGAAAAATGACGACAAAAATTCGGAATATGAAACAGTTTGTAAAGTTCAGACATCTGTAATTCCAGTTTACGATCTCCAACAAGTTGCTCCTACAACTTATGTTAAGTTGAGCATGCTAGAACTTTCTGATCTTGGTAATTGGAATAAAGCTAAGGAAAGTTTAATCGAGCTTAGGGATAAATATAAATTATGGATAGAAAAAACTGAAGCTTCAATCAATTCTGAGGAATTTAAGTCATACAAAGACGCTGCGGAGAAGAATATTGTAAAATGCAAGGATTCTCTTTTCCGAATCAGCAAAGGCATTGATTTGCTATTAGAGGCCGAAGAGGAATCTGATTTGGTCAAATGCTTTAGATGGATGAATCGTGCAATGATTTGGCAACAGCAGAGATCAAAGGCAAAAATTAGAAAGTGGATAAAATCAGGGACAGGAGCAAACCAGCAATTAACCCTTGAAAATCTTGATGAAGATAGTCAGAGTCAAGAGTTTGAAACATTAGAAGAATTTCATAAAGGCCAGTATAATGGTAAATGGAGGCCGTTCCAGCTTGCATTTGTACTGATGAATCTGGAATCAATTGTGAATCTAAAATCAAAAGAACGCGAAATTGTTGATTTAATATGGTTCCCAACTGGTGGTGGTAAAACAGAAGCATATTTAGGTTTAACGGCATTCAATATTTTTTACCGAAGAATACAGGGCAAAAAAGGATCTAATTGGGAATATTATGGTGGTACGACTGTGTTGATGAGATACACACTTAGACTTTTAACCACTCAGCAATATGAGCGCGCGGCATCACTTATTTGTGCTTGCGACAGAATTAGAATAGAAAATAAAGAGAAAAGAGAGCAGGATCTAGAATTTGGAGAGCTTGGTGATGAACCAATATCCATTGGATTATGGGTTGGTGGGTCCTCTACACCCAATGAAGTATCACAAGCACGAACTCAACTTGCACGACTAAAGGATAATCCAAAGGAGGAATACAATTTTGTAGTAATGAAGTGTCCCTGCTGCGGCAGTCAGATTGGGAAAGTAGATGGTGCAAACAAATACGATACAGTCTCAAAGGTTGTCGGTATTCAAAAGAAAGATGGTACTAATGGTGATGTATACTTTAAATGTGAAAATAGCGCTTGTGAGTACTCTAATCTACCATTACCTCTTCAAGTTGTAGATGAGTCTATTTATAGAAACCCTCCAACTCTGTTGTTAGGTACTGTAGATAAGTTTGCTATGATTCCTTGGAAAGAAAAGGCAGGCAACTTGTTTGGGTTTAGAAAGTCGGATCGTGAAAGTACTCACAGAATATGTCCTCCTGAACTGATTATTCAAGATGAACTTCATTTAATTGCTGGTCCTCTGGGCACAATGGTCGGTTTGTACGAGACAATGGTGCAGACCCTTTGTAATAATTATAAGAAGAAAAAACCACCATTCATTTCTACCGATGAGGGAGATTTCATTCCTCCTAAAATTGTTGCCTCTTCGGCCACAATCAGCAGGGCTTATGAGCAGGTTAAGAGCTTATATGCGATTTCAACAAGGGAACAATTAAACATCTTTCCTGCCCAAGGACTTGAGTTTGGTGACACATGGTTCTCCAAAGAAAGATCGATTGAAGAGTCTGATGATAATGACAAAATAAAATACCCAGGTAGAAAGTATGTGGGCATTTTAGCACCAGGATACCCTTCTGCACAGACTTCGATTGTCCGTGCCTATGCCTCTGTTTTACAAAAGATCAAAGAACTCTCATTGTTAACCGGTTCTAATAATACAATAGACTACTACTGGACACTACTTGGTTATTTCAATAGTATCAGAGAGCTGGGTGGGGCATCTTCACTTGTTTATGGTGACATAGTTGAGCGTCTTGGTCAAATCCAAGATCGAGAACTAACGTCTAAAGACCGAAAAAGATACTTAAATCGAGTAGAAGAGTTAACTAGTAGAATTAGCTCATCGCAAATTCCTGAAATTCTCAAAAAGCTTGAGACATCTTATGGCTCAGGGAAGAATTACGCACTAGACATTTGTTTAGCAACAAATATGGTTGCTACAGGGGTTGATATTTCAAGGTTGGGTTTAATGTTTATACATGGTCAGCCTAAAACCACAGCTGAGTATATTCAAGCAAGCTCAAGAGTTGGTAGAGATGTTCCATCAGGCCCAGGCCTAATATTTACATTATATAGTTCGTCTAAACCACGCGACAAATCACATTATGAGCAATTTCAAGGCTACCATAGTAGGATATATTCCAACGTTGAACCGACCTCAGTAACACCTTTCTCCATTAATGCACGACAAAGGGGCTTACATGCTATTTGGATAGCATTACTTCGCCATTTTGCAGCAGGGGAATTATCTCACTCTCCAGTCCTCTCTGATGAGTTTAATGAACTAGACCCGATTATAAGGAAACTAATTACTGACAGATGTGAGATCATTGATCCTGATGAAGTTAAGAATACGATCCTTCTCATAACATCTAGGCATAAGGCTTGGTGCGCAGAAGGTCCTGACAATTATGGTGATGCTGCTAATCGCGGGATACTTCTAAATGAAAGCTATTATCCCTTATTGTATGCCAGTAGTGCAGAAGTTAGGCAAGAAGCAAAAGAACGCGCGGTTCCATTTGCTACATCAACCTCAATGCGAGGTGTTGATACAGAATCAGTAGTTAGAGTTTTTACAGAAATAAATGTAGAAGATGAGTAAAACGAATAATGTAAGAAGTAGTCAAATACTCTCGCCATTTGGTGTCGGTCAAATTGTAAACTTTCCACAAGAAGTCTCAGTTATGATTGGTGGATTGAGTTTATGGGACGAAACAATAGCTCGAGCGAAAAAAAATCAAGGTGCTGATAGAATTTCTGAAGATGAGTTGCGCTTTAATGAAACTAGGCTTCAAAACCTGCTCAAAGTGAGCTACTTTGTAAAGCCTTTGGAGTACAAAACTTCAGGGTCTAAAAATAATCAGTTGCAAATTCCTGCCGTTCGTTTTCCTGGTTGGCACTATTGTATAAATCCAAAATGTGGAAGAATGAAGCAGGAACCTTTAAATGCGGCTAACGCGAAAATAGAGTGTTCTGCATGTTGGGATGGCAAATCCAAACACAAATCTAAAATGATACCGGTACGATTCGTAGCGGCATGTCTTTCTGGACATATTCAAGACGTTCCCTTCAAAGAGTGGGTTCATAATGGCCCAGTTCCCAATGACAGCAAGCAACATGAGTTGTCATACCAGACTGGTGGGGGCTCCGGAGACCTTGGTAGTATTTTTTTGAAATGTTCATGCGGTGAAAGCAGATCACTTTCAGGCCTAATGAATGTGCGTAAAGATGGTGACGATGTATTTGATAGCGCTTTAGCTAGAATTGGCTTTAAAAAAGATGATGATCACAAGTTTGATAAGGATGTCCCAAACGATGAAAATCCATTGGGTGAGTATTGCCGGGGTCATCGTCCATGGCTGGGTCTAGATGGCGTCAATAACTCAACCAAATGCAACAAACATTTACAGGTGCTTATTAGAGGAGCCTCAAATGTTCATTTTTCCGAAATAGAGTCAGCAATTTACTTACCAGAAGGATCTATAGGAGCAAATCAATACGTACTGGAGGTAATAGCTGAGATAGGAAAGGAACAATTAATGGGATTCTTCAGTATTGACCAAGGAACCGTAACGCTCCCTGCGGTTTTAAGCACTAATCGAGTTGTGTCTAAAGGATTAATTTCTAAGGATAGCTTATTGAAGGGAGTCATCGAAGAAATAACGAAAGATGATTCTGAACAAGAAGAATTAGGGTTAGCACCTGAGCTAAAGCTAAGATTTGAGGAGTATAATTATATTCTTGCAGGAAGAGAATCAGAAAATGCTGACTTCAAAGCGATTGTAAAATCATTTGAAGGGTACAGTAACCAAGACTTACTAGAAAAATACTTTGAGAATGTAGTTTTGATTGAAAAACTTAAAGAAACTCGGGTATTCAAAGGTTTTTCAAGAATCAATCCGAACAATAAGCTAAAGAAGGAAGAGTTGTCCAATACACAAGTTAATTGGCTTCCCGCAGTTCAAGTTTATGGTGAAGGGATCTTCTTAAAATTCAAGGACGATGTGGTAGATTCTTGGCTTTCAACAAACGAAGATGCTTTTTCAGGTATCATTCAAAGATACCAATCTGCAATGCGAAAAAGAAGACCAAAGGATGAACCAAGAGAGTTAACCCCGTTTTTTATTGCAATGCACACATTCTCGCATTTACTCATAAAAAGACTTTGTTTCGATTGCGGATATGGTTCTTCATCTTTAAGAGAACGACTTTATTTCAGCTCGGACCCGGATTCTCGGATGAATGGTATTCTAATTTATACCTCGTCTGGAGATTCTGAAGGCTCATTAGGAGGGTTAGTACGACAAGGAAAAGAGAAGAATCTGGGTAGACTTGTGCAAAATGCACTAGAGGAGGCTAAATGGTGTTCGGCTGATCCAGTTTGTTCAGACATCGGTAATTCAAGTGGTCAAGGCCCGGACAATGTAAATGGTTCAGCTTGTCACAATTGCTGTATAGTACCAGAGACAAGTTGTGAGGAGTTTAATGTTCTACTTGATCGAACTACTATAGTAGGAACTTTGGCAAACAAGGACATGGGATTTTTTAATTAACATTCTGAGTTTTCAAAATTAGTAAGTCCGAATATACTGGCGCTAATTCGTAATACTGTGCATTGCAAAACAGCTGCTAGAAGGAATTAGATAGGACGCTATTATAGGCTTTCCTAAAAATTTGACAGATAATTAATTAATTAAATTTGACCCGTTGCCCGGAAGGCTTAATTCGTCTAAGGCACCTGTTTACAAATTAAAATTTTAAATGAAGCCGATACCAATTATAGATTTATTTGCCGGCCCTGGCGGTTTAGGAGAGGGCTTTATGTCATTGAAGAATGAGAGCAATAAATCATTATTTGATATAAAGCTTTCAATAGAAAAGGATGTCAATGCTCATAAAACATTGACTTGGAGAAGCTTTTTTAGGCAATTTGATAAATTAAATAAAGCTGTGCCTAATGAATACTATAAAGCCTATAGGGAGAAAAGTTTAGTAAAAAGAGAAGAGCTCATAGAATTGACGCTAGATAAATACCCAGAAGGAGCGGCAGCAAGAAAAGAGGCCTGTTTGGTTGAGCTAGGTTCAAAGAAATGGCCAGAAGAAGTAGTAGACGGGATGATTTATAGGCAGCTTAAAGGAGCTAAGGATTGGGTGCTAATTGGCGGGCCTCCTTGTCAAGCCTACTCCAATGTTGGAAGATCTAGGGTTGGAGGTGTTAATAAGGATGACAGCAGGGTTTATTTGTATAAGGAGTATTTGAGGATTTTAAAAAAGCATAAACCTGCAATTTTTGTAATGGAAAATGTAAAAGGTTTGCTTTCGGCACAGGTTGATCGGGAGAATGTTTTTGATTGGATGAAAAAGGATTTAGCTTTGAATGGAACTTATAAGATTCATTCATTTGTAAAACCAGTAAAAGAAGATCGCGATTATTTAATTAGATGTGAAGAATACGGGATTCCACAAAAAAGGCACAGGGTTATTCTTTTAGGCTTACGCTCTGACTTCAAGCATAAAGGTAAGTATTTGAAGAAGAACGCTGAGGTTAACTTAGAGTCTGTAATTGGGGAAATCCCTGCAGTTCGCAGTGCATTAAATCGAGAGTTTGTGCGATACAATTCCTCTGAAAAATATGAGAATGGTAGCCCTAAAAGAGTTTATAAAAATTTGACTGACTCTGACCTGAAATGGATTGAGTATAAACGAAGACATATGGCTAAGATCGAAAAATGGGGTGATCTGGATTTGACTTTATTGAGGGATGGACGACAACTTTTTGATGCTGGTATAGGAGGGGAATTTATTGAGGTAGGACAAACCATGACTGCAGACCATTCATTAAATAAATGGTACACTGACTCTAAACTAAAAGGTCTTGCGAATCATGAATCTAGGGCACATCTTACTCAAGACTTAATGCGATATCTATTTGCTAGCCTATATGTGGAGAAAAACGGTACATTCCCAAGAATGGATGACTATGCACGACATAGTGAAGACTTGGTACCTGATCACGCGAATGCGGCTTCAGGAAAATTTAATGATCGTTTCAGAGTTCAGTTAAAAGACTGTCCTGCTACGACGATAACAAGTCATATTTCGAAGGATGGTCATTATTTTATTCATTACGATCCTAATCAGTGTAGGTCATTAACTGTTCGAGAGGCGGCGAGAATACAATCTTTTCCAGATAATTACCTTTTTAGAGGTAGCCGAACTCAACAGTTTCATCAAGTTGGGAATGCTGTACCGCCCTATTTAGCAAGTCAATTAGCGGAAATTGTGTTTGACATTTTGAGTTAAGATATAAAGTTGATGTATCTCGTTTATAGTTTAAGGCGTAGGTATTAGTTAGTCTAAGAAGATTCGTAATCAAACACTAATCATAATGGCAATACGATCTAAAGAGCATATTCAAGTTGGTTATTATTTATCGCGCTTTGGCATTAGAAAGCCCCCTCCCAGTAGTGGTGTCGATAAATGGAAAGATGTATACGATCTTTTCTTTAATAAGCTCAGCAATGGCAGAAGTATAAAGTCTTTTCGTGCAAGCCTTCAAAATACTCGGGATGGTTTTGATGGATATTTCAATAATGGAAGGGAAGGTTGGAAGTCTTCGGATGGATCGCCTTCTCCTTTGACGGGGGGGGATAAAGAAGTTTTCGATGAGTATGCCGAATTAAATGAGGATCAGATCTATGAAAGAGTTAAGGGCCTAATTACAATACTTGACGAGCCTAGGGAGAATACGCTCTATTGGCTTTATTCCCCGGGCCCCGATGCTGATAAATGGCAAGAGTTTTTTAAAAAGGGAATAATGGCTATTAGTTGGGATGAAATCGGGGATCTATCAGACTATAGTTCTCGCGAAGAGATTAAAATTGCTTTAGAATCAGCTTACGGTGTTGATGGATCTAAAAAGAACGATGTTTCAGCCAATGATGACTTTCTCAACAAGATGCAAGTTGGAGATGTTGTAATCGCCAAAAAAGGTATTCATGAATTGCTTGGTTATGGCATCGTCGGATCTGAGTACATTTTCGACGAATCACGTCAAGATTACAGGAAGACAAGAAAGGTTGAATGGCTTGAGAAGGGTAACTGGAAAGTAGATTTCAACCTTGTAAGAAAAACCCTTACGGATATTACAAGTTACAAATCGGAACAAGATGGATACGATAAGTATTACGAGTATTTACTCGACATCATAAAGGGTAGCCAAAGGGTTGCTTTTCCTTCCAACTATATTTTCTATGGCCCTCCTGGAACTGGCAAGACTTTCAAGCTTAGAGATGAACTTCTACCCAAGTATGAGGGGGATAAGAAACGTTTTGTTTTTACCACCTTTCATCAGGCTTTCAGTTATGAAGACTTTGTTGAGGGTATAAAGCCTATCATGGGGGACACCAAGGGTGAAGTGCAATATAAAATCGAACCTGGTGTTTTCTTGAAGATTTGTGAGGAAGCAAAGAAAGATCCATCAAATAAATACGCAATATTTATTGACGAAATCAATCGTGGTAATATAGCGAACATCTTTGGTGAACTCATAACGTTGATCGAGCCTGATAAGCGACTTGGAGCTAGTAATGAGATGACCGTTACTCTACCATATTCAAAAGAGGAGTTCGGGGTTCCAATTAATCTAGATATTATTGGGACTATGAATACCTCTGACAGATCTGTTGAAGCTCTAGATACGGCTCTTCGCCGTAGGTTCAGTTTTCAAGAGGTTCTGCCACAGCCAGGTTTGATCAAGGATGTCTTAGGCGATAAGTCAAACTATAACGGCATTCAACTTGGTAATGTCTTGGAAAGGATTAATTATCGTATTGAAAAACTTATAGACCGAGATCATACAATTGGGCATGCCTACTTCTTAAAACTTAAAGATTCTCAGGACTTCAATGCAGGTTTAATAGATGTTTTTTGTGACAACATAATGCCTCTATTACAGGAGTACTTCTACAATGACTATCCTAAGATTGGCCTAGTATTAGGAAAGGGCTTTGTAAAAGTTCTTGACAACGACAGTAAAATGGTGAAGTTTGCTGACTTTGAAGCCGAAGGTGCTGATGACTATATGGAGAGAGAGCTTTATAGGCTTGTAAGCAAGAAGGAATTGAGTAAAGATGATAACCTTTCAAGAGCTCTTGAGACTTTGATGGGAGTAAAGAGCTATGACTAAGATTCAGGTTTTTGAGCATCAGTCTATCTCGTATTCTGGACGATATGCTATACCTGATTTCGATGAAAAGCATCATCAAGCATTTGAATCTTATTTTCAAAAGAACGAACAGACACCATTCTTTGATTTAATTCCCAAAGGGGTAAGGTTCAAATCTTACGTAGGTGTGATCCAGATTGGTGATACTGTTATAGAGGTATTGCCAAAGGCTGATCGAAAAAAGAAATCTTCGGCATCTAAGGAGACTTGGCAAAACATACTCTTGGAAATGCTTCGGACGTGCGAATTGCTTAAGGCGCGTCAAAGCTCTAATGCAAGTCTCAAGCTCAAGCGAAATTCTATACTTGAGCTTTACTTTGTATTATTCTTGGATGAGCTTGAGGCACTTGTTAAAAGGGGGTTGATTAAAAAATACAAAACCCATCAATCTCAGCAGAAATCGCTCAAAGGTGCTATCGTGTTTAGTGAACACATCAAAAGAAATCTAATTCACAAGGAAAGATTCTTCGTTAAGCATCAGACTTACGATAAAAACCATCTGTTGCACCAAATATTGAACGAAACATTATTGCTCATCCAGCGACTGGATAGTCGTGGGAGTCTAAATGATAGGATAGGTAGGTTACTTTTGGACTTTCCATTAGTGGATAGTCGAAAAGTGAATGCGGGTGATTTCGATAGAATAAAAAGTTCTAGAAAACACGAGCCTTATGAGAGAGCATTGGACATTGCTAAGCTTCTCCTGCTAAATTTTCGTCCTGATTTGAAGGCCGGGAAACAAAACATGATTGCATTGATGTTCGATATGAATATACTTTGGGAAGAATATGTTTACAGGGTACTCAGGAGAGAATTGAGGCATGAATGGGAGGTGCATGGTCAAAAACGAAAACGGTTTTGGGAGAAAAAAGTAATTAAGCCTGATATCGTCCTTCGTCACCGAGAAAGTGCAGTAGTATATGTAATTGATACCAAATGGAAGCTTCCCGAAAAGAACAAGCCTTCTGATAACGATCTTAAACAGATGTTTGCTTACAATCATTATTGGAAGTGCACCCATTCACTTCTTCTTTATCCATCAGATTCTACTGAAAGTGGAATGAAGGGTGGGTACAGTGAGAAGATTGTTATCAATGAAGAGCAAGAAGATCATTTCTGTAGTATGGGATATCTGGATTTAGTCGAATATCATCAGAATAAGACATGGAGTATCTCAGTAGCTATTCAGAATATGCTTGAGATTGATACGCGATATGTTGATTAACTTAGACAAGAACAAACCAACCAATAGCCTTGAGAGATCTTAAAGCCTTTATAGAAGAGGATATGCGCATGTCGCATATTTATCAGCCCGTGATGATTTGGACTCTGTTGAATAGTGGTGGTCGGGCCTCTATTGAAGATATCGCCAAGGAGATTGCTGGGTACGACCAAGCCATGCTCGAGTATTATCAAGAGCGGGTCAAGGCGATGGTTGGGAAGGTGTTGACCAAGAATAAGATTGCTGATAGGCCGAAGAAGGATAAACAGAGTTATGAATTGGTCGCAGCTTATGATTCTGAAGAAGTAGAAGATCTTAAACAACTTTGTGAGGAGAAGATTGCGGCCTACATTGAAAAGCGGAAGGTCGATATTTGGGACCATCGCAGAAATACCCGACGTCCCGTTCCAGGAAGTGTTCGCTACCAAGTTCTTGTTAATGCGCATCATCGTTGTGAACTTTGCGGGGTGGATGCCTCACTCAGAGCACTTGAGGTAGATCATATCATTCCCAAAAGCCTTGGTGGTCCAGATGAGATAGATAACTATCAAGCGCTTTGTTATAAGTGCAATTCGAATAAGGGGAATAGGTCGGATATAGATCTTAGAGGGTTGTCAGAAGACTATGTTAAGTATGAATCCAAATGTGTCTTTTGTAACCATGATGAGGTGGTTGTTGAGAATAAATTGGCCCAAGCATTCTATGATAAATACCCAGTGACCAAGGGTCACCTGCTGATTGTGCCTAAACGACATGTGAATGGGTATTTTGATCTGTACCAGCCTGAGCTCAATGCCATGAATAGGTTAATGCGAGAGTTGCGGGAGAAATTACTTTCAGAGGATCCATCCATCACTGGTTTCAATGTCGGGACGAATGATGGCATGGATGCCGGTCAAACCGTGATGCATTGCCACCTGCATTTGATTCCAAGACGTGAAGGTGATGTGGAAGATCCAACTGGTGGCGTTCGAGGTGTTATTCCTGAGAGGCAGAAGTATTAGAAATGAAAAGGTTTAGTGAGTTTTTTCTACCTTGCTTAAAAGGCCGTTTGAATGCAAAAAAAGCTTACTGAAAAACTGATAGAGTTTAGAAATGAGAGAGATTGGGAGCAATTCCACGATACTAAGAATCTTGCAGTAGCTCTGTCCCTTGAAG
>JAAXJP010000118.1:0-2904 GCA_012269805.1 Rubrivirga sp. | reverse complement strand
TTATTGGAGTTGTTTCTTTGGACGAAAGACGGAAAATTACCTGATGGTAAGCTTGCCAAACTCAAAGACGAAGTCGCAGATGTATTCGCTTATTTATTGCTTATTGCTGAAAAACACGATTTGAATCTAGAAGAGATTACGTTGGAAAAAATAGCTAAGAATGCGGTGAAGTATCCAGCGGACAAAGCCAAGGGAATAGCTCTAAAGTACAATGAGCTTTAACTATGATTGTCTATAATTCAACTAAAAGTGGCTTTGTCTCTGATGTTATGTCCGGGAGAATTGAAACTATTGTTGAGGAGAATTTTATTCAGAAACTAAATAGAAGAGTATCTGAATCTGAGAAGCGCTCATGGGCAAATTCGATGAAGGACATGTGCCTAGTGCTTCAAGGTGATTATTCTATTCACAACGATTGTGGTGTTGCTATAGAGTTTACACTACCTCCAACATCTAAGCGTATCGACTTTCTCATTAGTGGTTTAGATGAGTTCCAAAAGTCTTCAGTAATTATCATTGAACTAAAACAATGGGAGAAGTGCGAAACTACACAGCTTGATGCCATTGTTAGAACATATTTAGGAGGGGCTATTCGTGAAACTATTCACCCTTCTTATCAAGCTCACAGTTATGAGACTACTTTGTCGGATTTTAATGAAGTAGTTTATTCTGGTGAGGTGTCACTTCAGTCATGTGCTTTTCTACACAATATGGTTGAAGCTGAACAGATTAGGCACCCTCATTACGCTTCATATTTGACTCAAAGCCCAGTTTTCCTAAAGACTGAGATGAAAGACCTTCAAGAATACATCTCGAACTCTTTCATACAAGGTGACGAAGGATTAGCCTTGAAAAAGATTGAAAATGGCCGAATTAAGCCCTCTGTTGCCTTATCTAAAGAGATATCAAAGATTTTGAGAGGCAATAAGTCGTTCACTCTTCTAGATGATCAAAAGCTTGTTTACGAAAAGTGCTTAGAGCAGGCACTTAGTTACAAAGGACGAAAAAACGTTGTAATTGTTCGTGGTGGACCGGGCACTGGTAAATCTGTGGTTGCCATCAACATTTTAGTAGCATTGATTTCGAAAAGGAAGAATGCCGCTTATGTTTCAAAGAATGCTGCGCCTCGCGAAGTATACCAGGACAGATTGTTTGGGGCTATGACGAAATCTAGGTTTAAGACGCTTTTCTTAGGTAGTGGAAAGTTCATGGAGAGTAGCGAGGAAAAATATGATTGTTTAGTCGTGGATGAAGCCCATAGGCTGAATGAGAAGTCAGGTTTATACGGGAATCTCGGTGAGAATCAGGTGAAAGAGATTATAGAATCCACAAACACTTCTGTTTTCTTTTTGGATGAAGATCAACGCGTTGCACTATCAGATATTGGCTCCTACGATGAAATATCAGGTTGGGCAAATCATTTTGGAGCACGGATAATTGATTTAGAACTTAAGAGTCAATTCAGATGTTCTGGATCGGATGCCTATATGGCATGGCTTGATAATACCCTTGGCATTCGTGAAACTGCTCATCATTTTCTTGATGGTACTGATTACAAGTTCGAAGTAATGTCGAGCCCCACCGAATTACATGATAAAATTAAACGTCTTAACAATGAGAAGAACTCTGCTAGATTAGTAGCGGGTTATTGCTACCGTTGGGTTAGTAAGAAAGATCCTTCTGCCTTTGATTTAGATTTTCCAGCCCACGATTACAAGGCAAAGTGGAATTTAGCAAGTCATGGAAGTACGTGGATAGAGAACCCTGACTCCGTTACTGAGGTTGGTTGTATTCATACTTGTCAAGGTCTCGAAGTTGATCATATTGGCGTAATTATAGGTAAAGACATGATTTACAATAACAACGAGGTAGTCACCAATTATCTTGAACGCGATCGACACGATAAAACTATGAAAGGATCGAAGAAAATGGTCAAGGAATATGGTGAACAGGCCATTGAGCAATTAGATACTCTAATTCGAAACACCTACCGTACTCTTATGACTAGAGGCATGAGGAGCTGTTCTATTTGGTGTGAAGATCCGGCTTTGAACGAGTACTTTAAAAGTGTTATTCACATATGATAATAATTCTCGGTAATACAATAGGATGGCAAAATTTCTGACGACACAAGGCACTTCATATTACCTCGAACAGATTATTCTGTCAGCGAAAGACAGATTGGTTCTTATTTCGCCTTATTTAAGAATATCAAAAACTTTCTTAGAAAGGTTGAAAGATGCCAATGCGAGAGGAGTTAAGATTAGTATCGTTTACGGTAAGAAAGAGCTCCATGGAGATGAAGAGAAGAAAATATTTAGCCTGAAAAATTTGACACTCTTTTATTTTGAAAACCTACATGCCAAATGTTATGCGAATGAGCGCAATGCAATTGTAACATCAATGAACATGTACGAGTTTTCTGAAAAAAATAATAGAGAAATGGGTGTTCTGATTGACTTTCATAGTGACCCAACTATGTATCATGATGTTATAAGAGAAGTAAGATCAATTATTGACTCATCTCAAGAGAAACACCAAGAAGGTGATGTGCATTTAAGTAGAAAGACTGAGCCCCATCATGCTCAAAATTCAAGAGTGAATTATGGAACGTGTATTCGATGCTATGATTCTATTGAATTCGATTTAGACAAACCAATGTGCTATCCTTGTTTTGTTAGTTGGGATCAATTTGCTAACTGGGATTATCCTGAAAATCACTGTCACTTATGTGCCAAACCAACACGCACTTCTATGTCAAAGCCGTTATGTGACAGGTGTTATAGTCAAATGTTTTGAAAACCACCGAAGTTGTAGCCGCCGTAATCTTTCGGGAAGGGAAGGTGCTCTGTGTTCAGAGGGCTGAGCATGAGAAGGAGTATGTTTCTTTGAAGTGGGAGTTTC
>JAAXJP010000708.1 GCA_012269805.1 Rubrivirga sp. | reverse complement strand
GTGCGGTAATCTTCTACCTGTAGGGACGCCGGGAGGCGCGAGTGATTACAGTTGCGAGCCCCGGGGGCCGGTCTCGCCACGAGGGGCCGGAGCTGGCGGGGGACCAGACCGGGGTGGGCGCGCTGATCTCCCTGTAGGACATCGGGGGACGGGCTGGAGGGTGGAGAGGACGCTCCGCAGCGGGGTCGGCACCGGGAGAGGGCGTGGTGGAGCCCTCCGGCCGCCGCACGGCCCCGACCGCAGGCGTCACATCGCGTCGTAGGTCGCGCGGTCTACCAGGCGCACGGTCTCGCCCGGACGCAGGCACGCCACCTCGTTCATGCGGTGGGGGTGCCGCACCGCCACCTCGCGGCCGGCCACGACGAGACGGTTGAGGCACCGGGAGACGCCGACGGTGTCGGGGGCGCAGTCCTCGTCGGTGAGAACTCGCGCCTCTACGGCAGAGGGCGGGACGACGCCCTCGACGAGGGTCACCGCCAGCGCGCCCGGCTTGTGTGGGAGGCGCTCGGCGTCGGGCGTGACGAGCACGGCGCGGGGCTCGGCGGGCCGGGCGCGGGCGGTCCTGTCGGGCGCGGGAGCGTCGTTGGTGCCCAGGAGGAGCCAGGCGACGGCCGCGACGAGGAGACCGAGAAGGAGGAGGCGTGTGATCCGGACGCGCATGGGTCGGTCGGGGCTGCCGAGGCTCCTCCGTGGAGGCAGGCAACAGAGGGCGCCTCCCCGAAACGACGCCCCAGCGTGGAGGTCGATCTGGTGCCTCCAACATCAGGCAACGCACCCGTACGGAACCTGAGTGCGCCCTTAAAATCCACTCAGGTCGCCCGCTGAATCGTCGGGGGCTCGGGGGAAGCCCTGTCGTCGAGACGCTGGCGCGGCGCGGTGCGCCGGGTCCCACACGGCAACGCACCGGCCTCGTGGGGGCACCTTAAAAGACGCTCAGGTTCCCACAGCCGGTCGATCCGATCCGCCCACAGTGGGTTTGCAGGGGTAGACCCCGCTTGCGGTTTCGGCCCCGCCGCCGGGTCCCCTCTCCCCTCACCCGACCCCACACCTACCATGTCTTACGGACGGTTCTTCGCCATGATCGCCGCGTCGACGCTGGCGATGTTCATCCTCATGTACTCCACGGTGTTCAGCCTGGACCACGTCTGGTTCAGCAGCACGAAGACCCTCATGGCGATCTACATGGGCGCCACGATGGCCGTGATCATGCTGGCGTTCATGCTGAAGATGTACAGCGACAAGAAGAAGAACGTCGCCATCTTCGCCGGGAGCGCCGTCGTGTTCATCGCGGCGCTCTGGGTGTTCCGGGCCCAGGCCGTCGTGGGCGACGTGGCGTGGATGGAGCAGATGATCCCGCACCACTCGCTCGCCATCCTGACGAGCGAGCGGGCCAACATCTCCGACCCCCGCGTCCGACGACTGGCCGACGAGATCATCCTGGCCCAGCGGCGCGAGATCGCCGAGATGGAGGCGCTCATCGGGGACCTCGAGGGCTCCGACTACGAGAGCGCGGACCTCCCGCCGGACGTGCCCCCGGTCGAGGGCGGGTCGGTGGACAAGACCGGCCCGGTCCCCGGTGCCCCGGCCCTCTTCACCTCGAGCGCCCGGCTCGTCGGCGACGTCCTCGTCGTGGACTCGGTCAAGGTCGTCTCCGACGGGTGGGTCGTGGTCCACCCGGCCGGCGGCGACGGCGGCCCGGACGTGTCCCGGGTCCTCGGGCGCGCGTTCGTCCAGCACGGGACGACGGAACGGGTGCCGGTCGACCTCGGCGGACCGGTCTCGTCTGGCACGGCGCTCGCTGTCATGCTCCACGACGACACGGGCGAGGTCGGACGGTTCGAGTTCGGGGGTAGCGGGACGCCCGACCAGCCGCTCACGGCGGGGGGCGCCCCCGTCACACAGGTGATCAGGGTCCGGTAGCGGCGGGCCCTGTGACGCCAGCCCCCGAGGCCGATCGTAGTTCGACGTAGGGGCCGACCCGGCCTCTCCACGGGGGAGTCCCTGCTCGTGCGCAACCTTAACGTCGTTTAAGGTTGCGCACGGGACCCCTAGGGGTGGGCTGGGTAGGATGGGGCCCCGAGGCGCCTGTTGCCCCGCTCGCGTTTGGGAGCGTGGGGCGGGTGCTCACCCATCCCCCCTTCTTAGGACCGCCATGTTCTACCACGTCAAGGAGCTCCAGTTCAACGCCCGCGTCTCGAGGCCCGACCCCGCCTTCGCCCGCCTCCTCCTCGAGCAGTTCGGGGGGGCCAACGGCGAGCTCGCCGCGGCGATGCAGTACTTCGTCCAGGCCTTCGGGGCCCGCCAGCCCCACCCCGACAAGTACGACCTCCTCATGGACATCGCGACGGAGGAGTTCAGCCACCTCGAGATCGTCGGGGCCACGATCCAGATGCTCCTCGACGGCATCAACGGCGAGCTCAAGGACGCCGCCAACGAGTCCGAGATCATGCAGCTCCTCGACGGGACGGACAAGAAGGAGGGGTTCATCCACGAGGCCATGACGAACCCGCAGTTCCTCGCGCTCTCCGGGGGCGGCCCCACGCTGACCAACAGCAACGGCGTCCCGTGGACGGCCGCCTACGTCAACTCGAACGGCGACCTGACGGTGGACCTCCGGAGCGACATGGCCGCCGAGAGCCGGGCGAAGATCGTCTACGAGTACCTCATGCAGTTCACCGACGACCCGTACGTCAAGGACACCCTCCGCTTCCTCATGACGCGCGAGGTGGCCCACTACCAGATGTTCCACGCGGCGCTCGAGACGATCCAGCCGAACTTCCCGATGGGGACGCGCCAGAGCGACCCCCGCTACTCGAACTCGTACTTCAACCTCTCGAACGGCGCCAGCGCCCGCGGCCCCTGGAACGAGGGCCAGAGCCCCGACCTCGGCGAGGACTGGGTCTACGTCGAGGACCCCATCGAGCACGTCCGCAAGACGCAGGGGATGGTCGTGGACCACGAGCCGCGTGGGACGAGCCGGACCGAGGACGAGGTCCAGAAGACGAACCGCGAGCTCGGGAAGCAGCGGAAGGAGGCGGTCATGAGCACGCTCCCGGAGGGCGGCAACCAGTGGTCCGCGTACCCGCAGGAGGACCCCGCCAGCCCCATGGGCATCGAGACCGAGGAGAAGTAGCCCGTGCCTGGCCCGCTCCCAAACCCGGCGGGGGCCGACGGCGCACCGGTCCCCACGGTCGAGGCCGTCTACTTCACCGACCCGCTCTGCTCGTGGAGCTGGGGGTACGAGCCCCAGCTCCGCCGGCTCCGCTACGAGTACGGCGACGCGCTCGGCTGGCGGTCGCGGATGACGGGGCTCGTCCCGAGCTGGGACACCTTCAGCGACCCCGTCAACGCCGTGAGCCGGCCGCTCCAGATGGGGCCGGTGTGCGTCGAGGTCCGCGAGCGTACGGGGCAGCCGCTCGACGACCGGTTGTGGGTGGAGGCCCCGCCGGCGTCGTCGTACCCGGCCTGCCTCGCCGTGGCGGCGGCGGGGCTCCAGTCGGCCGAGGCGGGGGAGGCCATGCTCCGCCGCCTCCGCGAGGCGGCCTTCCTAGAGCGCCGGGACGTCTCCGACCTCACCGTGCTCCGCGCCCTCGCCCGCGAGGCGGCCGGCGGCGCCCCCGCGCTCTTCGACCCCGACCGTTTCGTGGCCGACCTCGACGGGCCGGGGGCCGAGGCCGCCTTCCGCGACGACCTCCGCGAGGCCCGCTACCTCGGCCTCGGCCGGACGCCGGCCCTCACGCTCCGGCGCGCCGACGGCGAGGGCCGGACGCTCCTCCTGGTGGGGCACCGCCCGTATGCCGTGCTCCGCCGGGCGCTCGAGCACCTCGTGCCCGGACTGGAGCCCGAGCGGCGGGCGCCGTGCCCCGGCGCCTACGCCGCCTTCTGGGGCGGCGTCACGGGCCGGGAGGTCGCGGAGGCCCTGGACCGCGCCGGCCTCCCTCACGGCGGCCCCGAGGGCGCCCGCTCCTCTTCTAAACCCACGCCATAGGTACTCCGATGACACCTCCGACGAACCCGCCCCCTCTCGGTGCCCTGCTCCTCGCAGCGCTGGCGCTCCTGATCTCGGCCGGCTGTGGCGGCCCGCGCCAGGCGACCGCGTCCGCCGCGGAGACCCCGCCGCAAACCGAGGCGCCCGCGTCCTCCGCCGAATCTATGACGCGCGCCGTCCCCTACGAGGGGGCCCTCCCGCCGGGCGATGCGCCGATGGCGCCGGTGGGGGCCGCGCAGAGGCCCGTCAGCCCGCCCGTCCAGGCCGCACTCGACGTGCTGTGGCAGCGGCCGTCGCCGGACGGCCCGCCGCCGGTGCCCGTCGCCGACCCGAAGGCGATCTACGTCGTCGGCGGGGGGCCCGTGATCCAGGCGCTCCCGGGCCCGTCGCCGTTCCCGGACCGGATCCCGGCCTACCTCCGGTCGGTCCTCCCCGAGGAGGTCCCCTATTCGAACCACGTCGAGCGCCTCTCGGGCGGTACGATCCGCCTCGCCGCCTTCGACCGGACGGCCAACGACACCAAGCTCTCCGCCGACTCGATGGCCGTCGAGGTCACCTTCACCGACGCCGAGGGGGCCGAGTGGCGGATCGAGCAGGCCGCGCTCGCCCCGCTCTCCTCGAACCCCGTCGCCGAGCCGTGGTTCGGCGGCGTCGTCATCGACACGGTCTACCACGGCGACACCGGCAACGGCACGCCGGCCGAGCCGAAGGTGACCTGCGCGATGTGCTCGTGGGGCTGGGCCGACGTCTACAAGGACGACCAGCGCGTCGCCTCCAGCGCGCTCCTCCACGTCATGGTGACGAGCGCCACGCGCGGCGACGACTTCGCGTACGCCTGCTACGACTGCACGGACCGCCCCGTCCGCCAGGTCCACGTCGTCGTCCCGCCGCGGGCGTACCTCCCGAGCCCCGGCGGCTTCCTCCACGTCATGTGGGAGGACGCCGAGATCACGCGCGGCACGCCCGCCGAGGTCGCCGCCGTCGCGCCCGACCTCGGCGAGGACGTCCCGACCATCGAGCTCTCGGCCGTCCCGTACCTCCGGTGGGACCGGGAGGAGATCCGCGTCGAGGCGGGGCGGAAGTACCGACTCCTCGTCCACAACGACGACCCCTCCTCGCTCCACCAGTTCCGCGTCCACCCCCACCCCGAGAGCGGCGGGGAGGGCGACGACCTGCGCCACAACGAGGGCGGGTTCGCCGGCGGCTTCGGCCCGCTGTGGACGCCCGAGGACGAGCACGGCGGGGGCCACCACGAGGAGGGGCCGCCGCCCGGCCCCGCCAACGTCTTCTTCCCCATCCCGCAGGGCTCGACGTGGGCCACGTTCGTCGCGTTCGACGAGCCGGGGGCGTACCCGTTCATGTGCCCCGTCGGCAACCACAAGATGCGCGGGATGCGCGGACGGTTCGTCGTCACGTCAGGCGACGGGGGCGGCCCGTGAGCCCGCCCGACGTCTCCTCTGAGCCGCTCGGACCCGAAGCGCCCCTCTCTCCCGCGGCGGCCCCCGCGGCGGGGCGCGGCGCCGGGCCCGGCGGCGCCGCGCCGGCCTGGGGCAGCGCGGCGCCGGGGGCGCCGCGGCGCCGGGGGCGCCGGCGGGCACCCGAGG
>JAAXJP010000339.1:12736-21143 GCA_012269805.1 Rubrivirga sp. | reverse complement strand
TTACGACGGCGACGGCGACGCCTTTACGAACCTCCCGCACGCGCGGCGCCTGACGTTCGCGCCGCGTGCCTTTTTCTACCCCTCGGAGCAGACGACTGCCTGGCTCGGGCTCACGGGGACGGCGGAGGACCGCGAGGGCGGCGACCTCGACGTGGTCGCGGACGAGGCCGACGGCTACGCCGAGCGGAGCGAGAGCCTCCGGTTCACGTCGCAGGCTCGGCTCGACCACGCCCTCTCCGATCGGGCCTCGCTGACGCTCAAGCAGAGCACGAGCCGCTTCGACCGGGCCATCGACCTGCCGGGCTACCGGTTCGAGGGCGCGCAGACGGCGACCTACTCGGAGGCCTCCGCCCTCCTCCGCCTCGGGCCCCACGACCTCGTGGCCGGGCTCGACCTCCGCACCGACGCGTTCGACCAGCGCGAGGCCGCCGGTGCAGAGTTGGACTATGCCCAGGGCGCGGCCGGCGTGTTCGTCCAGGACACGTGGGACGTCGCCGAGGCCCTCGCGGTCGAGCTCGGGCTGCGCGGCGAGGTCCACGACAAGTACGGGCTGTTCGCGCTGCCGCGCGCCTCGGCGCTCGTGCGCGTGAGCCCGGCCGTCTCGGTCCGCGCGACGGGCGGGCTGGGGTACAAGGCCCCGACCGTGTTTCTGGAACCGTCGGAGGGCCGGGCGTTCCGGGGCGTCCTCCCGCTCAGCGAGGACGTCGAGGCCGAGACCTCGGCCGGCGGGACCGTCGACGTCAACGTGCAGACGGTCCTGTTCGACCGCCTCTCGCTGTCGCTCAACCAGGCGGCCTACCTCACGCGCCTCGACGACGCACTCGTCCCCGCCACGGCGGCCGGCGACGGCCTCCTCCGCTACCGGAACGCCGACGGGCCCGTCCTCACGCGCGGCCTGGAGACGAACGCGCGCTTCGGCCTGGAGGATTTCAAGCTGTTCCTCGGCTACGTCTACCTCGACGCCACCGAGGCCGTGGACGGCGGGCGCCAAGCGCTCGCGCTCACGCCCGCTCACAAGACGTACACCGTTCTCGTGTGGGAGCAGCACGGCCGCGGCCGGATCGGACTGGAGGCCTACTACACCGGCCCCCAGACGCTCCCGGACGGCGACCGGACGGAGGGCTACTGGGTGGCCGGGATCATGGGCGAGTGGCGCGTCGGCCCGGCCCGGCTGTTCCTCAACCTGGAGAACCTCCTCGACACGCAGCAGACAGACTACGGCCCGGTCGTCCTCGGCCCGCGCGCGACGCCGACGTTCGCCGAGATCTGGGCCCCGACGGACGGCTTCATCGCCAACGGCGGCGTGAAGCTGGACCTCTAGGCGGGACCGTCCGCCTCGGTGGCCTCACGGAGCTACCGAGGCGGGCCTCCCCCCGTGCTGGGCAGGACGACGCCGCCGCGGCCGTTCGCGTCGCCGGGCTCGAGGTCGAGGACCGTATCGAACGGGAGCGTCTCGACGTCGACCACCTCCAGCGACGCGCTGTCGAGCGTGAGCGCGACGCGGGCGCCTTCGGTGAGGCTGTCGAGCAGGGCCGGGGTGTAGACGCGGAGGGCCATCTGCATGGCCGGCATCCGGTCGGGAATGGCCTCGTGGCTTACGAGCATCGCCTGCCCGCCGTACATCGGCTGGATGTAGACCGCGCGGACGACGATCCGCGCCGGGGGCGGGTCGGCGGGCGGCGCGTCGGCGCAGGCGGCGAGCGCGACGAGGACGAGGGCGAGAGATCGCATGAGCGTGGCGGAGCGGCCGCCGTGCACGCGCGGCCGCTCGTCCGGTTCTGTGCCGGAGTCGCCGCGGGGCGGCCTCCGACCGATCCGCGCGCTACTCCGTCTCAACGAACGACGACCCGTCCGGGTTGACCCGGTACCGGAACGTGTAAACGCCGCCCTCGGAGTCGGCGTCGATGGCGCCGACGTCGGGCGCGCCGCGGTAGTAGCTCAGGAACTCGACCTTCGCATAGCCCTGCCCGTTGCCGAGGCGGAGCAGGAGCGTCCGCCCCGCGACCGGGACGACGGCCGCGCCGCCGCCCGGCAGCGCCAGCTCCTCGAACCACCCATCGCCTGGGGCCGGGCAGACGGCCCGGAACGCCCCGACCGGGCACGGCGACTCGCCGTCGCGGCGGTAGACGTAGTCGTCGTTGAGCGCGTCGTCGACGTCGTCGAACGGGACGTCGACCACCACGCCGACGCCGGCGCCCGGGCCGCTCGACCCGCCGTTGAGCAGGACCTCCGTGCCGCGGAAGCCGAGGTCCCACCGCGTCGTCACCGAGTCGGAGGCGGGGACGACGCGCGGCGTGGTCACGGAGTCCTCGCCCACTCGCCCCAACGAGAACAGCACGACGTCGGCGCCCTCGCCGGCCTCGACGTCGGACGCGGTGCCGTCGTAGGGCTCGGCGTCGAAGGCGCTCGACCCGCAGCCTCCCCAGACGAGAGCGAGAACGACGAGCAGCAGGAGTCGGGGCATGGCGGCGCGGAGAAGGGTCGGGAAGCTAGATCCGTCGCGGACCGGCGGCGGTGCGTTCCGGGGCGGCTGGCCCCGCCTGACGGCGTCGACCAGCCGGTTCGGCGCCGGAGCAGGCCGCTATTTCCCGAACTCGCGGGAGAGCCGCTCGACATAGGCCGCCCAGAGCGCGCGGAAGTCGTCGGCCTCGGCCTCGACGTGGCCGCAGTCGCCGCAGACCGAAAGCTTGAGCCCGGTCCGCACGGGCCCCTTCATCATCACGGCGTCGGGCTTCTTGTAGACGCCGACGGACAGCTTCGCCGCCCCGTACCCCTCGGCGTAGAAGAACGCGTCGGGGATGAGCGCGTCGGAGTCGCAGCGGGGGCAGCGGGGCGAGATGGACGGGTCGGTCTCGGGCATCAGAGGACGGCGGTGCGGAACGTGTCGTCGGCGCGGACGGAGCGGGCGAACGCGGCCAGCAGCGCGACCGTGTGCTCGACGTCGCCGAGGTCGACGGTCTCGACCGTCGAGTGCATGTAGCGCATCGGGATCGAGACGAGCGCGCTCGGGACGCCCCGCCGCGACGTGAAGATGACGTCGGTGTCGGTCCCGGAGTACCGGCTCGACGACTCGTGCTGGAGCGGGATGTCGTTCGCCTCGGCCACCTCGATGAGCCGCTCGACCACGGCCGGGTGGTTGACGGTCCCGTGCGTGACCGTCGGCCCCTCGCCCAGCTTGACCTCGCCGTGCTTCGCCTTCTCGATGCCCGGCGAGTCCGTCGCGTGCGTCACGTCGAGGACGACGGCCACGTCGGGCTCGATGGCGTAGGCGGCCATCTTGGCCCCGTTCCCGCCGATCTCCTCCTGGACCGCGTTGAGCGCGGTGACCGTCGCCGCGTGCTTCTTGCCCCGCTGGAGCTCGCCGAGCACCTGCGTGAGGACGAACCCGCCGAGCCGGTTGTCGAGCGCGCGGCCCGTGATCCGCGTGTCGGTCAGCATCTCGACCGCGTCGGCGTAGACGGCGGGGTGCCCAACGCGGAGGCCCAGCTCGGCGACCTCGTCGCGCGACGAGGCGCCGACGTCGACGTAGAGCTCCTCGACCTTCGGGGCCTTCTCATCGTCCTTCCGGTCGCGGAGGTGGATGGCCGTGTTGCCGAGGACGCCCGGCACCGGCCCCTTCGAGCCCATGAACACGAGCCGCCGCGCCCGCGCGATCGCGTGGTCGCTCCCCCCGATCCGGTCGACGCGGAGGAAGCCGTCGTCGGACACGTACTTGACGGCAAAGCCGATCTCGTCGGCGTGGGCTTCCAGGAGGACGGTCGGCGCGGACTTGTTTCCGTCGCGGATGGCCCATGCGTTGCCGTAGGCGTCGCTCTCGACGCGGTCGGCGCGGCCGGCGGCGCGGGCGGCCCAGAGCCGCTGGCCGGGCGCCTCGTAGCCCGTCGGCGACGGCGTGCGGAGGAGGTCGAAGAGGAAGGCGCGGTCGTCGTCGGTGATCGGCATGGGGGTGTGCAGCGGTGCGTTCAGTCCTTCCCCGCCCGGAGTCATTCCCACGCGGGCGCCCCCCGTGGACGGCGGAGCCGATCCACGCAACGAGGGCGCCGAGCAGAGAGGTCGGATACCTCCCCGCCTTCGCGGGGGCGACTCCGGGGGGGCTCTGACAAGGAGCCAGTGGGTCGAGACACGACGGCGCCCCGGCGGGGTTTCGGCCTCCCCACCTCGGCGCCCTGGCGGACCGACCCGCCGAGGCCACCCGCCGAGGCCGGCGGGGCTACGTCAGTCGGAGGCCAACGACGCTCTCGACGTGGTGGGTGTGCGGGAACATGTCGACGGGCTGGACGGCCTCGATCGTGTAGGCCGCGGCCTCCTGGAGCATCGCGAGGTCGCGCGCCTGCGTCTGCGGGTTGCAACTCACGTACACGATCCGCTCCGGCCGGAGGTGGGCGATCTGGCCGACGACCTTCGGGTGCATCCCCGCCCGCGGCGGGTCCACGATGAGGACGTCCGGCCGGCCGTGCTCCTCGATGAGGTCCGGCTTGAACAGCTCCAGCATGTCGCCGGCCACGAACGTGCAGTTCTCGACCCCGTTCGCCTCGGCGCTCGCCCGGGCGTTCGCGACGGCCTCCTCGACCAACTCCACCCCGACGACCTTCTTCACGGCGTCGGCGACGAAGAGCGAGATCGTGCCGGCGCCGCAGTAGAGGTCGTAGACCACGTCGTCGGGCTGGAGGTTGGCGAACTCGCGGGCGACCGCGTAGAGCTTCTCGGCGGCGACCGTGTTGGTCTGGAAAAAGGCGTTCGAGGCGATCTCGAACGTGTGCGGCCCGATCGAGTCGCGGATCAGCCCGCTCCCGAACACGGTGTGGACGGCCTCGCCGAACGCCGTCTGCGCCACGCCCGAGTTGATCGTGTTGACGAGCGTCGTAGCCTCGGGGAACTCGGCCCGGAGGAAATCGGCGAAGGCGGCCATCCGCCCCTCGTCGTGGTGCGACGTCACGAGGTTGACCATCCGGTCCTCGGTATGGGCCGACTGGCGGACGGCGAGGATCCGGAGGTACCCGGTGTGCTCGCGCGGGTGCTTCGGCGTCCAGCCGTGCTCCTTCGCGAAGGCCCGGACGCCGTTGACGAGGCGCGCGCTCCACTCGCTCTGGAGGTAGCACGCCTTGAGGTCGAGGACCTTGTCGAACCGGCCCGGCACGTGGAGGCCCAGCGCGAACTCGGTGTCCATCGCCTCCCCCGTCGCGATCTCCCAGTCCGTCAGCCAGCGCATGGCGGAAAAGGAGAACTCCATCTTGTTGCGGTAGAAGAAGAGGCCGCCCGAGCCGTCGCGGTCCTCGGCCCCCAGCGGCGGGCGGACGTCGGCCGCGCCGAGATCGAGGCGGGCACGCGTGAGCGCCGAGACGGCCTGCTCGCCCTTCATGGCCAGCTGGGCGGGGTACTCGACGTGCTGCCACTTGCAGCCCCCACACGTCGCGGCGTACTCGCACCGAGGCGTCGTCCGGAGGTCGCTCGCCTCCAGCACCTCCAGAAGGCGGGCCTCAGCGAACCCTCGCTTCCGCTTGAACACGCGGGCGCGCACGCGGTCGCCCGGCACGGCCCCGGCCACGAACACGACGAACCCGCCGTCGCCCTCGCCGACGCGGGCGAGGCTCTTGCCGCGGTCGGCGAAGGCCTCCAGCGTGAGCACGACCTCGCGGCCGCGCTTGAGGTCGGAGGGGGCGGGCGTGTCGGTCGGCATCTGTCGTCGGGCGATTTCGGGCCTCCAAGATGCCGACGCGCCCGCCGGGCGCGGGTGAGGAATGGAGGAGTCCGGCCGCCCCCCAGCGTCGACCGGAGGGTCTGGCGGGACCACCGGAAGGGTGGACCGGCATTTGCGAGCGGGGGCCGTGGCTCCTCTTTGCCACCCTCGCCCCGGCGGTGATTACCAAATCGCCCGGGGCGGTCCGAAACGCCCGCCGTGTCCGCCGACGACTCCCCGCTCCCGATCTGGATCTACCGGCTGCTGCTCTTCGTGGGCGGCGCGGCGTTCGTCGCCGTCGGGTGGGCGTACCAGGTCGCCGGCCCGAGCACGGTCGACCCGCTCGCGGGCCGTCTGGCGATCGGGCTCTCGGCCCTCTCGCTCGGCACGCTGACGTTCACGAGCGCCACCGTCCGGGGCAAGGCGTACGTCCTCGTCTACGGCCTCTTCGCCCTCGTCTCGGCCTGGCAGATCTACGTCGCGACGGTCGGCGGGCTGACGCCGACGGCCGCGTTCGGCGTGCTCCTCGTGTTCCTGGGGTGCTCGGCCGGGATCCAGACGTCGCGCTGGCTGGCGACCTACACGGTCTTCTTCGTCGGGACGATGGCGCTCGCGGCCTACACGCTCGAGGCGCCGGGCGTCCCGCGCGGGGCGTTCTTGGCGACGCTCTCCGCGCTCGGCGCGCTCGGCGTGTTCGTCACGCGGGCCCGCGAGGAGACGCTCCAGACGGTCCACGACGCCAAGGAGGCGGCGCTCGACGCGGCCCGCGCGAAGTCGGAGTTCCTGGCCGCCATGAGCCACGAGATCCGGACGCCGCTGAACGGTGTGATCGGGATGACGGACGTCCTCGCGGCCACGCCGCTCTCGCCCGACCAACTCGACTACGTCTCGACGATCCAGGCCTCCGGCCGCGCGCTCCTCGGCGTCATCAACGACGTCCTCGACTTCTCGAAGATCGAGGCCGGCCGCCTCGACCTCGAGGCGGAGCCGGTCGCCGTCCGCCCCCTCGCCGATGACGCCATCGCGGTCGTGGCCCAGACGGCCACGCAACGAGGCGTCGAGGTCGTGTGCCACGTCGAGCCCGACGTGCCCGAGGTCGTCCTCGGCGACGGGGCCCGGCTCCGGCAGGTCGCCCTCAACCTCCTCTCGAACGCCGTCAAGTTCACCGAGGCGGGCACGGTCTCGCTCCGGATCGACGCGCGCCGCCGACGTGGGACCACGGTCGAGCTCCAGCTCCGCGTCTCGGACACCGGGATCGGCATCCCCGAGGAGCACCTCGGCACCCTGTTCGAGTCGTTCACGCAGGTCGACGCCTCGACGACGCGGCGCTTCGGCGGGACCGGGCTCGGGCTGGCCATCACGAAGCGCCTGGCGGAGCAGATGGGCGGGACGGTGTCGGTCGAGAGCGAGGTCGGCGTCGGCTCGACGTTCGACGTCCGGATCCCGCTGCCCGAGGTCGAGGGGCCACCGGCCGTGCCCCTGACGCCGGCCGGCGCCGTGCTCCTCGTCGTCGAGCCCCACTCGGCCGCCCGCGACGCCGTCGTCGCCCTCGCCGAAAGCCGCGGGTTGGGCGTCGCCGCCTTCGCCACCGCCAACGCGGCCGCGGACTGGATCGCCGACGGCGGGCGCTACGACCTCGCCGCGCTCGCGCTCTACGGCGACGGCCGCCCCGAGCACGCCGGCGCCGAAGGGGCGTTCGCGTTCGCCGACCAGCTCCGCTCCCACCCCCGGCTCGGCGGCCTCCCGCTCATCCTCCTCGCGCCGCTCGGCAGCGCCGTCGTGGCCTCCGGCGTGTTCGACGCCGTCCTGACCAAGCCCGTCCGCGCCGACCGGTTCGCCGACGTCGTGTCGAGGCTCGTCGGGAGCCGGCGGTCCACGCGCAAGCCGCCCGTGGCGGGCCCTGTCGAGGGGCCGCTGCGGGTGCTCCTGGTCGAAGACCACGAGGTCAACCGGAAGGTGGCGACGGGCCTCCTCGCCCGCCTCGGCATCGAGCCGGACGTGGCCGAGAACGGGGCCGAGGCGCTCGACGCGCTCCGCCGCGCGCGCTACGACCTCGTCCTCATGGACCTCCAGATGCCGGTCCTCGACGGGATCGGGGCCACGCGGCGGCTCAGGGCCGAGTTGCCCGCCGACCAGCAGCCCCGCGTCGTGGCCCTGACGGCCAACGCGTTCGCCGAGGACGCCGCGCGGTGCCGCGAGGCAGGCATGGACGGGTTCCTCTCGAAGCCGGTCCGCCTCGACGACCTCCGCGCCGAGATCGCGCTGTCCGGCGGCTCCGCCGACCTGACGGCGCCGGCGCCTCCAGAGCCGCCGCGCGCGACGTCGCCCGCTCCCGGGGGCGGGCCCGGGGCGGGCGCTCTCGCGGTCCCGACCCCGGACGAGGTCGCGGCCCACCTCCGCGCCCTCTCCGACGGCGACGACGCGCTCGCGGCCGAGATCCTCGACGCCTACCTCCGCACCGAACCCGTGCTCCGCGCAGAGCTGACGGGCGACGACCCGCAGGGCGCGGCTCACAAGCTGAAGTCGGCCTGCGGCACCCTCGGGGCCGACGCCCTCTCGCACGCGGCGTTCGAGATCGAGCGCGCCGCGCGTGCGGGCGAGGCCGTCGCGGACCCCGTCGCGGCCCTCGACGCCGCGCTCGGTCGGTTCCGAGACGTCGCCGGGACGGCCCAGGCCGCGCTCGCCTCAGAGGACGCGGCGGCGAAGGCCGATCGAGGCCCCGTCTCCGGC
>JAAXJP010000339.1:11922-12726 GCA_012269805.1 Rubrivirga sp. | reverse complement strand
ACCTGACGCTCCACACGTCGGCCCCCGACTTCCGCACGCCGCACGCGGCCGAGCGCGCCGCGCGTCGTTTCGTCGACGACGCCCTCGGCGCCTTCGCGGCCGCCTCGAAGGTCCTCGCGGCCTAGCCCTACCAGACCCGCGCCTCGAGGAGGGGCGCGCCCGGGGAGGAGGCTGCTGCTGCTGGCCGGCGACCGGACGGCGGGGGTCGGGCCATCGAGCCCGAAGCCGTCCGACCGTATCCCTCCCTACCAAACGAGCCTCCGGCCTGTGGTGGGCCGGAGGCTCGTTGCGTGTCGGTCCGTCTCGACGCGCCACCGGGCGCACCGAGGCGGGCGGGGTCGGCGCTACTCGTCCTCGAAGTAGAAGTCGTCGTTGTGGGTCGGGTAGTCGGGCCAGACCTCTTCGATGCTCTCGTACGGTGCGCCGTCGTCCTCCATCTCCTCGAGGTTCTGGATCACCTCGGCGGGGGCGCCGGTGCGGTCGGCGTAGTCGATGAGCTCGTCCTTGGTCGCCGGCCAGGGCGCGTCCTCCAACGTCGCGGCCAATTCGAGCGTCCAGTACATGCGGTCTGAGGGGTCAGGGAAAGGAGTCGGCCGGCACGATAGGACCGGGCCTCTGGAAATGCAACGGGGCGCGTCCGTGAGCTTCGTGCGGAGGCACGCGGTCCGCACCGGGTCTTCGATGGCGCCTCACACGGGCGACCCGGGACCGCGTTCCCCAAAACGGAAGACGGCCCCGCGCGCGCGCGCCGGGGCGGGCCGGGGGGGGGGGCGCGGGCGCGGTTGGGGAACGCGACCGGCTGGG
>JAAXJP010000339.1:0-11912 GCA_012269805.1 Rubrivirga sp. | reverse complement strand
CCCCCCCCCCCCCCCCCCCCCCCCCCCCCCCCCCGCCCCCCCCCCCCCCCCCCCTCCAGGGAGGGGCGGAGCGGGCTCGTTAGTCGAACGAGACCGTCTGCGAGCGGGCCGCCTCGACGAGCTCGCGGTACTGGGCCGGCGTGACGTCCGGGACGAACGTGGCGACCGGGTTCAGCGGGGTCTCCTCGGCGTTCATCATCCGGACCTCGTAGTGGAGGTGCGGGGCCGTCGAGAGGCCCGTGTTGCCGCTGTACGCGACGGTCTGGCCGCGGCGGACGAGCGTGCCCTCGGCGATGCCGTCCGCGACGCGCGAGAGGTGGGCGTAGCGCGTGATCTTGCGCGCGAGCGGGTGCTCGATCTCGATGACGTTCCCGTAGCCGCCCTTCGTGCCGACGAACCGGACGCGGCCGTCGCCGGCGGCGTAGAGCGGCGTGCCGACGGGCGTCGGGAAGTCGACGCCCGCGTGCATCCGCGAGACGCGGAGGATCGGGTGGTAGCGCATCCCGAAGCCCGAGGTCAGGCGCGCGTTCTTGAGCGGTAGGATCGCCGGCTGCTGGCGGAGCACGGCGTCGCGCTCGGAGGCGAGGCTCCGGATCTCGTCGTAGGACCGGCTCTGGAGCTCGAGCTGCCGCTCGAGGCGGTCGAACGTCTCGGACGTCTCGGTGAGGAGCTCGGCGGTGGGCGTCGAGAACCGGGTGAACCGGCTGTTCTCCGCGCCGCCGACGCCGAGCTGGAACTCGTCCTCGGTGATCGGCTCGGCGTTGAGGACCGTCCGGTAGATCTCTCGGTCGGTCTCGGCGAGGGTCTCGAGCTCTTCGGAAAACGACGTGAGCTGCGAGTGCGTCGAGGCCAGCTGGCCGCGGAGCGCGTCGATTTCCTCGGCCTGCGCGATCTCGGTCGGCGAGGTCAGGAACGTCGAGAGGACGCCGACGCCGACGGCGCTGAGCACGAGCGAGAGGCAGGCGATCGCTCCGACCTTCAGCCAGAGCCCCTTCCGGCTCGGCTCGACCTCGACGAACGTGCACGCGTCGTGGTCGTAGTAGAAGTAGCGGTTGTCAGGCATGCGGGAGAGGGAGGCGGTGGTGCGACTCCCCGGTGCGGCCCCACAGTGGGGTGACGGCGGCCGGACGGAGGAGGGGGCGGTCCGTGCGCACGCTCCCCTTCCGCAACAACCGGGCCGAAGCTCCGGGCTCGCGCTCGGCAGGGCGTCGGACCCCGGCCGGTGGTGGGAGCGCTCTCACAGGCGGGGTAAACATAGACGCCCTTTCGGGCTTTCGGCAACCTCGGCCCCCGGCTTTCCCCCATCTCCCCAAAACCCAGTGTTTCCGTTCCAAAAGGTGCCCCGGCCGGTCGGGAGTTCGCCCCCGCCGGCCCCGAGGCGGGCCGCCTCGGAGGCCCATAGCGGCGGACCGCAATGGAGGGTAGCGCCCAGCCGTCCGGTCGAACGTCCCCGCCCCCCGGCCCCGCCGAGCGGGGGTTGACGGTTGGGGAGGGACCAGGTCCGCACTACTCGAAGTCGTGCTCGAACCAGTCGATGCCGCGGCCGGCCCCTGGCGTGTCCGACTTCTGCTCGATCCGCTGGCGGAGCTTGGCCGAGAACGCCTCGGCCGGGTCGTATCCGTAGTGTTGGAGGAGGTGGTTCATGGCAATCACCTCGCAGATGACCGTCACGTTCTTGCCCGGCGTGATGGGCAGCTTGACGAGCGGGAGGTCGACGCCGAGGATCGAGTCCATCTCGGTCACCATGTCGATCCGGGTGTACTCCTCGTCCTCGTCCCACGGGTGGATCTGGACGACGACCTCGATCCGCTTCTGGTACCGGATCGCGCGGACGCCGAACATCGACCGGACGTCGATGATGCCGAGCCCTCGGATCTCCATAAAGTGCTCGGCGAGGTCGGTCCCCGCCCCCATGATGACGCCCGAGCCGGTCCGCGTCGCCATGACCACGTCGTCGGCCACGAGCCGGTGGCCGCGCTCGACGAGGTCGAGGGCCATCTCGGACTTCCCGATCCCGGCCGGCCCCGTGAGCAGGAGCCCGATCCCGTACACGTCGACGAGCGAGCCGTGGACCGTGAGCTGCTCCGCGAAGTGGTCGTCGAGGACGTCGCGGAGGAGGCCCATGAACGGGACCGTCGCGACGGGCGTCCGGAAAAGCGGGACGCCGCGGTCGGCGGCGAGCGCCTCGAAGCCGACCTCCAGCTCGTTGCCCGCCGTGAGGATCACGCACGGGGGGTCGAACGAGAGGAGCCGGTCGAACGCCTCCCGGGCCGCCGCGGGCTCGAGCCAGCCGAGGTAGCGGCACTCGGTGTTGCCGAGGATCTGGATCCGCCGGTGCTCGAAGTGCTCGGTGTAGCCGGCCAGCACGAGGCCCGGCCGGTGGACGTGGCGGACCGTCACGGCTCGGCCCTCGGCCTCGCCGCCCCCGCACGCCTCGATCTCGACGCCGACGCGGTCGCGGAGCCGCGTCAGCAGCGCCGGGAGGAGGATCTTCTCGCGCCGAAACGGCTGGGGCTTTCTCACAGGGGCATGGGGGATGAGGTACGAGGCGAAGGGCGGGGTCCCACGGGCCCCTTCCCTCTCGCCTCGTGGCGCCTAAGGCACTTCGACCGTGTCGAGGACGCGGCGGACGATCTGGTCGGAGGCGACGTCCTCGGCCTCGGCCTCGTAGGTCACGGCCACGCGGTGGCGGAGCACGTCGAGCGCGACCGTGCGGACGTCGTCGGGCGTGGCGTAGGCGCGGCCCTCGAGAAACGCGTGGGCCCGGGCCGCGAGCGCGAGCGCGATCGAGGCGCGGGGGCTGGCGCCGTAGGCCACGAGCCCCCGGAGGTCGCGGAGCTTGTAGCGCTCGGGCTCGCGCGTCGCCAGCACGAGGTCGACGACGTACTCTTCGACGCGGGCGTCGAGGTAGACCTCCCCGACGACGCGCCGGGCCTGGAGGATCTGCTCCGGCGAGACGACCGGCGCGACCTGGGGCGGCGGCGCCCCATGCGACATCCGCCGCATGATCTCGATCTCCTCGTCCCGCGTCGGGTAGTCGACGACGACCTTGAGCATGAACCGGTCGACCTGGGCCTCGGGGAGCGGGTACGTCCCCTCCTGCTCGATCGGGTTCTGAGTGGCCAGGACGAGGAACGGCCGCGGGAGTGGGTACGTCGTCTCGCCAATCGTGACCTGCCGCTCCTGCATGGCCTCGAGGAGCGCGCTCTGGACCTTCGCCGGCGCCCGGTTTACCTCGTCGGCCAGGATCACGTTGGCGAAGATGGGCCCCTTCTTGACGAGAAAAGAAGCCTCGGCCTGGTTGTAGACGAGGGTGCCGAGCAGGTCGGCCGGGAGGAGGTCCGGCGTGAACTGGATCCGCTGGAACCGGGCGTCGACGGCACGCGCGAGCGTCGAGACGGTCAGCGTCTTGGCCAGCCCGGGGACGCCCTCCAGCAACACGTGGCCGCCGGTGAGGAGCCCGATGAGGAGCCGCTCGACCATGTGGCCCTGCCCCACGACCACCCGCCCGACGGCGTCGAGAAGCGGGCGGACAAACTGCGAGCGCTCGGCGACGCGGGCCGTGAGCGCGTGGAGGTCGGGCCCGGCGCTGGCCGGGGCGGACGGGGCCGGGGCGCCCACCTCGGTCAGTGCGGCGGACGGGTCAGACGGGCGGGGGTCGGTCATGCCGGGGGCGTCGGGGGGCGGCGGAACGGGCGGGCGTCGGCCGGTCGTGCGGAGGATACGCCGCCCTCCGAGCGCAGTGCCCAGTGGGGACGGGGGTGGGGGCCTACGGCGCCTCGCCGAGCACCGCGCCGTCGACCTCCGCCCCGTTCAGGAACGCGACGGCGTCCATGCGGCGCTTCCCCTCACGTTGGACCTCCAGCACCTCGACGGCGTCCGCGCCGCAGGCGACCAGCATCCGGCCCTCGTCGACCGTGACCCGGCCCGGCGGGCCGTCGAGGCGGGCCTCCTCGAACCGCGTGCGGAGAACCTTCACCGTCTCCCCCTCCCACGCCGTCCACGCGCCGGGGTACGGGGAGAGCGCGCGGACGTGGTCGTGGACCTTGCGGGCCGGGCGGGACCAGTCGATCTCGGCGTCCTCGCGGAAGATCTTGGGGGCGGGGCTCGCCAGCGCGTCGTCCTGCGGCTCGGCCTCGGCGGTCCCGGCGGCGATCTGGCGGACCGTCTCGACGACGGCTTCCGCCCCGATCTCGGCGAGGCGGTCGTGGACGTCACCGGCCGTGTCGTCGGGCCCGACGGCGATCCGGCGTCGGAGGATCACGTTGCCGGTGTCGACGGTCCGCTGGAGAAAGAACGTCGTCACGCCGGTCTCCTCGACGCCGTCCATGATCGCGCGCTGGATGGGCGCCGCGCCGCGGTAGGCGGGCAGGAGCGAGCCGTGGAGGTTGAACGCGCCGAGGCGGGCGGCCTCGAACACGACCGGCGGCAGGATCCGGAAGGCGACGACCGCGAGGACGTCGGCGTCGAGCGCCGCGATCTGCTCCGCGAACGCTGGGTCCTTGACCGACGCGGGCTGGAGGACGGGCAGCCCGTGCCGCTCGGCTGCCCGCTTTACCGCCGACGCGCGGACCTTCTGGCCCCGCCCCGCCGGCTTGTCCGGCACGGTGACGACGGCGACCGGCGCGAGGCCGGCTTCGACGAGGGCGTCGAGGGAGGGCACGGCAAAGTCCGGCGTGCCCATGAACACGATGCGGGGGGCGTCCACGAGAGGCGTTGGGAGGGGCGCCCCAAGCTACCGCCGCCTGCCCGCTGCCTACGGGAAGCAGGGCTCCGGCGGCCGCGGGTCGAGCTCGAACGGGATGAACCCGTAGCCCGGCACAAAGTCGGCCGTCGTCGTCACGATCCCGCCGACGAACCCGACGCCCCCCTCCACGCGGTCGAAGTCGGCCGACGCGAGCGCCTCTTCGAGCGTGAGCCCGTCCACCTCGGGCCAGTCGTCGGTCGCCACGGCCACGACGACCTCGGGTGCGATCGGCTCGACGCCGGGGAACGGGTTGATCTCCATCTCGGTCGCGTCCTCGCCGAAGAAGACCTGGGCCGTGTATGCGCCGCTGGCGGTCTGAGCGAGCGACGGCCGCTTCGAGAACTCGTAGACCTCCCCCTGCCGGTCCGGCCCCAACAACTCGTACCGCGCGCGGACGTCCGCCAGCCGCTCCGCGCCCTCCACGATCACGAGCGTCGGGCAGTTGACGAGCCCGTCGATCAGCGTGAGCGCCACGGACTCGGCTTCGGGGATGCGGACCGTCGCGCGCGCCAGAGCGCCGTCGCTCCGCTCGGCCTCGACGCGGTACGTCACGCCCGCCACGAGCGGCTCGACCGTCCAGAACAGGTGAGCCGGCCCGGTCTCAAACGTGCGGACGGTCTGCGTCATCGGCACGCGCACCCCGTCGGGCGTCACGAGGGTGACCGCGGCGTCGATGGCACCCGGCACCGGGTCGGCGACCGTCCCGAACGGCTCGACGCGGACCCACTGCGTGTCGGCCGAGGCGTCGAGGTACCCGCTGAGGGAGAACACGCGGTCGGACGGGGCGATGGGGTCGAGCGGCGCCTCGCACGCCACCAGCGCCACCGCGAGCAGGAGCCCGGCGCGCGTCACGGGTCGAGGGCGCAGGGGAGCACGTTGCCGAACCCCTGCTCCAGGACGCCCGGCGTGAACGGCCGCCGCTCCGTCACCGCCCCGCCGACGAACCCGACCCCGCCCTCGACACCGAACCCCTCGATCTGGAGGACCTCTTCCAGGGTCAGCCCCGTGGGGTCGGGCCACGCGTCCGCCGCGATGGCCGCGACGACGTCGGAGGCGAGGACGCCCTGGGACCCCGGGTCCGCGATCGGGTCGAGGCCCATCTCGCGGGCGTCGTCGGCGTAGTACACGGACGCGGCGACGGACCCGTCGGACTGGCGGGCGAACGTGTCGGCGTGGGAGAACCGGTACTCGACGGGCTGCCCCTCTTCCATTACGACGTAGCGGGACTGGACGTCGACGACGCGCTCGGCGCCAGTCACCTCCACGACCGTCGGGCACACTTTCGGACCCGTCACGACCGTGACCGAGAACGAGCCGACGGCGGGAAGTGGGATGTCGGTCGTCGCGGCCGCGCCGTCCGAGCGGCGGGCTTCGAGGCGGTACGTCCGGCCGGGCGCGACGTCCGTCGTCGTCCAGAACAGGTGGGCCGGCCCGGTGGAGAACGGGCGGACCCGCTGCGCGAGTGCCTCCCCTCTCCCGGTCGCGAGGTCGGTCAGCGTCACGACCGCGTCGATCGGGCCCGGGTCCCCCCCAGCGGTCCGGGCCAGCGGCTCGACGCGGACCCACTGCGTATCGGCCGACGTGTCGAGGTAGCCGCTCAGGGAGAACACGCGGTCCGACGGCTCGATAGGGACGAGCGGGACCTCGCACGCGGCGAGGGCCGTGAGGGCGAGCAGGAGCGCGAGCCGGCTCATGGGCGGACGCAGGGGACGGGGCCGCCGTGGGCGAACCATTCAGAGACGACCCCTCCCACGAACCCGACCCCGCCCGCGATCCGGTCGACCGCGCCGAGTTCCGGCTCGACGAGGACGTCCTCTAGCGTCACCCCCGACCCGACGGGCCAGTCGGTCGCTACCGACACCCGGAGCCGGGCGCTCAACACCACGTCTCCTGGCCGGGTCGCCTCCTGCACGTCGTCGGTGAGGTAGAGCGAGACGTGGTCCGTCCCGTCGGCGTCCACCTCGACGTACCGGGCCCGACTCAGCCTCACCGTCTCGACCTCGCCCCGACGCACGACCTCGAACACGACCTGGACGTCCGCGAGGTCGACGTCGCCCCGCACGGTGACCACGGCTGGGCACGTCTGGGGTCCCGCATCCACCGTCACGGAGTAGTCCGTCGTGTCCGGCGTGACGACGGCCGTCGTGGCCGGGCCCACCTCGGCCTCGACGTCGAGCCGGTAGGTCCGGCCGGGCTCGACGTCGGCCGTCGTCCAGAACAGGTGGGCCGGGCCGGCGACCGTCGGCCGTACGCGCTGGTCCAGAACCGCCTCGGCCCCGCCCTCGTCCACCAGCGTCACGGCCACCGGAAGCGGCCGGGCACTCGTCCCGGCGACGGCGCCGAACAGCTCGACCCGGACCCACTGCGTATCGGCCGTGGCGTCGAGGTACCCGCTGAGGGAGACCCCGTCGTCCGACGGCACGCGCGGGTCGAAGGGGACCTCGCACCCGGCGAGCGCGCAGGCGGCGAGTGCGACCCCGCTCACGACGAGACCGAGGCGGGTCACGGCGTCCGGAGCCTCGCCGACACGTAGGGGACGAGGGGGAGCTGGTTGACGCGGCGGCCGCGGAAGACGTCGTAGTAAAACACGTTGTCGCGGTTGTACGTGTTGATCGCGCCGGCCCGGAGGTCGAGCCGCGCCTCCCCGAGGCGGACGTCGGTGCCGGCCGAGAGGTCGAGCCGGTGGTAGGACGGGAGCCGCCCGTTGAACGGCCGCTCGAACACGACGCGCGGGTACCCGGGGGCGGTCGTGACCTCGGGCAGCCCGAACGGCGGGACGACCACGTCGAACCCGTACGGCCGCGTGTACGGGAGGCCCGATCCGTACTGCCAGCGGGCCCCGGCCTCGACCCGCCCGAGGTCGAGTTGAAGGGCCATCTGGAGCTGGTGGCGCCGGTCGTGCGCCGGGTTGTAGCGGTCGTACGGCTGGCCGCCGCGGACGAGGAAGGGGCCGTCGACCGCTTGGTACTCGGTCACGCCGTAGGCGTACGAGACGTAGGTGTAGGCCGGCCCGCGCTGCCACTCGACACGCGCGTCGGCGCCGACCGACGTCGAGCGGGCCTCGACCGGGAGGACCGTGAACTGCGTCCGCGCGCTCCAGATCGGGATCGGCAGCCCGTCGATCCGCCGCGCGTACCCCTCGACGCCGACGCGGAGCCCACGGGCGAGCGGCACCGTCGCGCCGGCGAGCGCGTGGAGCGCCGTCTGCTCGTCAAACCCGGCGGGCGGGCCGGTCCAGGCGATGAACGGGGAGGCCGCGTCACGCTCGTCGGTCAGCCCCACGAGCGACTGGCGATAGAGGCCGGCGGCGGCCGAGAGCTCCGGACCGCGCGGCCCGGCCGGCAGCAGCGACGCCCGGACCCGCGGCTCGAGCCCGAACGACTCCGAGTACGGCTTCATCACGAGCGCCACGCCCGGCGAGACCGTGAGGGGGCCGAGCGGGACCTCGAGGCCGACGTGGGCGGCGCCGCCGAGCAGGAAGTCGCCGTCCTCGCGCGAGGTCGCGTCGTCGCCGAACCGGTAGCGCGTGATGACGAGGGAGCCCCGGGCCCCGAACTGGAGGCGGGCCCAGCCGAGCGAGCGCGTAAGGTCGGCGGAAAAGCGGCCCTCGGTGAGGCGCGAGGCCCGTTCGCGGCCGTCGGAGCGGAGGAACGCCGTCGCCGGGCCGATCCCGCTGTCGAGGTGGCTCACGCTCGCCGCCATGTCGATCCGCCCGTCGAGCCCCCTCGGCGCCGAGACGCACCGGCCGCCGACGACGAGGTTTCGCCACTCGAAGGCGTCCTCTGACTCGCTGTCGAGGCGGCCGCGGTCGTAGGTCCCGAGCGCGTGGGCCGAGCACCGCGACGCGTCCGACGCCGTCGACACCTTGACGAGGCCGTCCATGAACCGGAGCGGCACGTCGACCCCGACCGCCTCGGCGAGCGGCTCGACCACCGACGTCCGCGCCGAGGCGATCCACGACGACGTGCCCCTCTCGATCGGCCCCTCCCCCTGCGCCGAGACGACGAACGGGCCGACGGTCCCGGCCGCCTGGAGTTTTTCCGTGCTCCCCTCCCGGAGCGTCACGTCGAGCACGGACGACACGCGCCCCGTGTACCGCTGCCCGTAGCCGCCCGCGTAAAAGTCCGCCGCGCCGACGAGGTCCTCGGGGAACGCCGAGAAAAAGCCGATGGCGTGGAACGGCTGGAAGACCGGCGCGCCGTCGACGAGGACGAGGTTCTGGGCCGGCGTCCCGCCGCGGACGAAGAGGCCGCCGCCGCGGTCGCCGACGGTCACGACGCCGGGCAGCGACTGGAGGTAGACCGCGAGGTCGCCCGCGACGTCGGGCGACGGGATCCGGCCAAGGTCGGCCGGGCGGATCTTTTGGAGGCCGGCCTGGACGTCGGCCGCGCCGCCGTCGGCCTGGACGACGACCTCGCCGAGGCCGTCCGCCGCCGCGAGCTCCGGGCTCCACGTCGCCGGGCCATCCGTGAGGACCAGCGTGTCGAGCGCCGCCGCGTAGCCGACGTAGGTCGCGCGGGCGGCGTAGCGGCCGGGTTCGAGCGCCCCGACCTCGTAGAACCCCTGCGCGTCCGCCACGGCCCCGCGGAGCGCCCCGACGGCTGCGCCCGCCTCGACGCGCTGAAGCGCCACGTTGGCCCCGGCCAGCGGCCCCCGCCCCGAGGCCGTCACGAACCCCCTTACCGACTGCCCCCAAACGGGAGCCGCGCCGACGACGAGCGTCGCCAGCGCGGCCCAGAGGAAGCGGCGTCCGGGATGTGAGGTCACATCCGCGTGCGGTCGTCCCAGTGTGGGATGAGGAGGCGGAAGTCGCCCATCCCCGTCTCGTCGACGAAGATGAAGCGGCGGCCCTGGCCGTAGTAGTTCCAAATCTGGTACGGCTGGGTCCCGTAGTTGAACGGGTGGTCCTCGACGTAGTCGGGCTCGCCGAAGCGGATGAAGATCTCGCCCCGGTCGGTGTTCCAGCCCCGGTCGTGGAAGCGGGAGTAGCGCTCGTTGGCGTAGGCCACGCGGAAGTAGTACTCCTCCATCCGCTCGTTCCGGTCGGTGCCGGGCGTGGGGTCGCGGCGGTCCCAGAAGTGCAGGAACAGGCGGCGCTGCTCCTCCGGCGTCGGCGCGTTCCGGATGGCGCGGAGCTCGTCGTCCTTGGCCACGTAACGGAGCTGGGCGATGGCCTGGTCGAGGTCGGCGATCTGGCTGTCGAGGCCCATCCAGCGGACGGCGAACCGCTTGTCGACAGAGGCGAGCTCCTCGCCCTCCGGCGTCGCGAGGCGGACCGTGAGGGTGTAATCGCCGACCTGGAGCGCCTCGGTCTCGATGCGGAAGGCGGCGGGCGTCCGGCCGCCCTCGAGCTCGAGGGCCTCCGTCACGGCGACCGGCGTGCCGAGGTCGGCCTGCTGGCGGGGCGCGAGCCCGAGGAGCGCGCCGAACGTCGGCCGCTCGCGGACGCGGCTCTGCTCGGTCACGACGTAGGTGACCTCGAGGTCGGTGGCCTCGGGCGCGTAGAGCTCGTAGGAAACCCAGAAGGCCTCGTCCTCGGTCGAGACCGTCGCGCCGACGATCGGCGTGGCCGTCCCGGCGGCGGGGTCGTAGGCGCTGAGGAGGAGCGGGTCGGAGATGGCGACGCCCCCGGCGCTCACGTCTCGGACCACGTGGGCGACCTCGCGACTCAGCGAGCGGCCACTGGCGCCGTCCTCGACGGCGACCTCGACGAGGTACCGGCCCGGCGTGACGGCGAGCGACTGGACGGCCCGGTCCTCCCGCTCGCCGTCCTGCGTCATCTCGTAGTCGGCGACGGCCACCTCGCGCTCGAACGTCCGGCTCACGACGAGGCCCTGCTGCTCGCCCTCCTCGTCGAGCGCGTAGACGCCGACCGTCACGGCGTAGCGCGCCTCGAAGCCGCCCGCCCGGGCGAGGAACCGGAGGCTCGTGTTCGGGACCGCCGTGTAGACGTCGAGGCGGGCTTGGGCCTCGGCGTCGCCCCGTTGGGTCACGACCTCGACGTCGAAGGCGGGCGTGTAGGCGGCCTGGGCGAGGGCCGGGAACGCGACGGCGAGCGCCGCGACGAGGGTCAGGAGAACGGCCCGGGCGCTCCGGCCGGCGGAGCGGAAAGCGTAGCGAGCGCGCATAGGCTCGGCAGATGCGGGGAGAGGATGGGCGACTGGCATGGTACCATCGTCAAAGATGGGGCGCGCGGGAGCGCTTTCACAAGCGCGTTCCGCGAACCGTCGGCTGGGGGCGCCGAACCGTCGCCGGCCCGGCCCCAGCGGAGGGGGCCGGCGTCGAGCGCACGGGGTTCGCCGTCACGCCGCCGCGGCGTCCCCGAAGAGGGCCGCCACGAAGGCCGCGCGGTCGAAGACCTGGAGGTCCTCGATCCCCTCGCCGACGCCGATGTACTTAACGGGGATTTGGAACTCGTTGGAAATGCCAATCACGATGCCCCCCTTCGCCGTCCCGTCGAGCTTCGTGAGCACGAGGCCGGTGACGTCGACGGACTGGGTGAAGGCCTCGGCCTGGCGCATCGCGTTCTGGCCCGTGCTCGCGTCCAGCACCAGGAGCACCTCGTGGGGCGCCCCCGGCACCTGGCGGTCCATGACGCGGCGGACCTTCGCGAGCTCGTCCATCAGCCCGACCTGGTTGTGGAGCCGGCCGGCCGTGTCGATGAGGACCACGTCGGCGCCGCGCGACTTGGCGGCGGCGAGCGTGTCGAAGGCGACGGCGGCGGGGTCGGCGCCCTGGTACTGCTTGATGATCTCGACGCCGGCCCGCTGGGCCCACAGGTCGAGCTGCTCGGTCGCCGCCGCGCGGAACGTGTCGCCAGCGCCGAGGAGCACCCGCTTCCCGGCCTGCTTGTAGTGGTGCGCGATCTTGCCGATCGACGTCGTCTTGCCGACGCCGTTGACGCCGACGACCATCACGACGTGCGGCGTGCTCGGGAGCGGCGCGTCGAAGTCGGCCGGGCGCTCGGGGGCGTTCGAGAGGAGGAGCTCGGCGATCTCGGCCCGCATGAGGCCCTGGAGCTCCTTGGTCGAGACGTACTTGTCCTCGGCCACGCGCGCCTCGATCCGGCGGATGATCTCGATCGTCGTCTGGACGCCGACGTCGGACGTCACGAGGACCTCCTCGAGGTCGTCGAGCACCTCGTCGTCGACGGTGTCCTTGCCGG
>JAAXJP010000522.1 GCA_012269805.1 Rubrivirga sp. | reverse complement strand
GCCTACGCCCTCGCGTGCGTGGCCGCCGGCGCCGCCGTCCTCGCCGCCACGACGAACGGGCTCACGACGGGCCTGTCGCTCGCGACCGTAGGGCTCTACGTGGCCGTCTACACGCCGCTCAAGCGCGTGACCGTCCACAACACGCTCGTCGGCGCGGTCCCGGGCGCGATCCCGGCCCTCGGCGGTGCGGCCGCCGCCACGGGCGCGCTCGACGCGACGGGCTGGGCGCTGTTCGCGATCCTGTACCTCTGGCAGCTCCCCCATTTTTACGCGCTCGCGTGGCTGCTCCGGGACGACTACCGCCGTGGCGGCTTTCGGATGCTGCCCGCCGCAGCGGACGGCGAGCGCACCTTGGCCTCCCTCGTCCTCATGGCGACCCTCGCGCTCCTGGTCGCGGGTGTCCTACCGGCGGCCGTCGGGCAGGCCGGCATGCTGTTCCTCGTCGGGATGGTGGGGGTCGGGACGGCCTTCGCGATTCCGGCCTTCTCGTTTTTCTCGGAGCCGACCGACGAGCGCGCCCGCCGGCTTCTCCTCGCCTCGATCGCCTACGTACCGGCCTTTTTCGTGCTGGTCGTCGCCGACTTCCTCCTGCGCTAGTGGCCGAGCCCGTCGCCGCCCTCGACGCGCGCGACCTGAGCCACCGCTTCGGCCCCGTCCGAGCTCTGGCCGGCGTGGATCTGGCCGTGGCGCCGACCGAGCGGGTCGCGCTCCTCGGCCCCAACGGGAGCGGCAAGACGACGCTCCTCCGCATCGCCTCCACCCGGCTCGCGCCCGAGGCAGGGCGGGTCGCGGTCGCCGGCCACGACGTGGAGACGGAGCCCGACGCCGTCCGCCGACGGGTCGGCGTGGTGTTCCAGAGCCCGGCACTCGACGGAGCGCTGACCGTCCGGGAAGCCCTGCGGTTTCAAGCCGCCCTCGTGCGGGTCCCCCGGGCCGAGCTATCTCTGCGCGTCGACGTGGCACTCGCGGACGCCGGACTGACGGACCGAGCCAGCGACCGAGTCGGGACGTTGTCGGGCGGCCTTCTCCGCCGCCTCGACCTCGCCCGCGGGCTTCTGCATCGGCCCGCCCTCGCGCTCCTGGACGAGCCGACGACCGGCCTCGACCCGCTCGCCCGCGACACCTTCTGGTCCGTCCTCGACCGCCGCCGCGCCGACGGTGCTCAGCTTATCGCGACCCACCTCATGGACGAGGCCGCCCGCTGCGACCGCGTCGTGATCCTCGACCGGGGCCGCGTCGTCGCCGACGGGACGCCCCAGGCGCTCACGGCAGCGCTCGGCCCCGACGCCCTCTGGCTGGAGGCCGAGGACCCCGCCACCCTCGCCTCGGCGCTCGCGACGGAGGGCCTGCCGGGCCGCGCCATCGGCGACCGGGTGCTCGTCCAGAGTCCTCGCGCGCGCGACCTCGTCGCCGACCTGTACGCGCGCCCCGACGTCCGCGGCGTGTCCATCCAACCGCCGACGCTCGCCGACGTCTTCGCCGCGCGCGTGGGTCAGCCGCCCGCGACGCCATGACCGCGGCCGTCCTCGCCCTGTGGTCCCGTGAGGTCCGGGTGTTCCTGCGCGACCGCGCCCGTGTCGCCGGCGTCCTCGCGCAGCCCGTGCTGTTCTGGGCCGTGTTCGGCTTCGGGTTCGCCGACAGCGTGTCGATCCCGGGCTCCGACGCGGGCTACCTCCAGTACCTCCTCCCGGGGATGGTCGCGCTGACCGTCCTCTTCACCGCCATCTACTCGACGCTGTCGGTGGTGGAGGACCGCCAGTCGGGCGTGCTCCAGGCGGTGCTCGTCGCGCCGCAGCCGCGGTCCGCGCTCGTACTCGGGATCCTCCTGGGCGGCGTGACGCTCGCTGTGGGGCAGGCTGCGATCATCGGCGCGTTCGCCCCGGTCGTCGGGCTCCGGCCCGGCCTCGGCGGCGTGCTGGTCGCCCTCCTCGCGGGCGTGCTGCTGGCCGTCACCTTCTGCGCGTTCGGGTTCGTGATGGCGTGGCGGCTGAAGAGCGGCCGGGCGTACCACGCCGTGATGAACGTCGTCCTCATCCCAATCTGGCTGTTGTCCGGCGCGTTTTTCCCCGAGGCCGGCGCGTCCGAGGTCGTCGCCTTGGCGATGCGCCTGAACCCGGCGACCTACGGCGTCGGGCTGTTGCGGTACGGCCTGGGGGGCCTGCCGGAGTCGGTCCCCGGAACGCCGCTGTCGTTCGGGGCCTGCCTCGCCGTAAGCGTCGCGGTCGCGGTGCTGGCCTTCGTCTGGGCCACGTGGACCGCGCGGCGGACGCCCTAGCGCAAACCGCGCGGCGTGTCAGGCGTAGGGCCCGCATGGTTACGCCCACCTCCCACCGCCTCCTCGCCATCCTCGCGACCGTCGCCGTGATCTGGCTGCTCCGCACGGCGGCGGCGGTGGCGATGCCGCTGGCGTTCGCCCTCTTCCTCGTCGTCCTGTTCGACCCGCTCCGGGAGAAGCTGTGTGGCTGGGTGCCCGACCGGGTGGCCGTCGGGGTGACGTTCCTGGTGGCCGCTGCGGCGCTGGGCGCGTTCGGATGGGCGCTGTCTGAAACGTTGTCGTCTGCAATAACGGGCCTGAGTGAGTACCGGCCCCAGTTCGAGTCCCTCCGCGAGCGCGCCGAGGCGCTCCCGGGCGGCCTGGCCGACGAAGGCGACCTCGAAGGGCCGCTGCGGCGCGCCCTCTCGAGCGTCTGGTCCGTCGGCGGCGCCGTCGTCCTCGTGTACGCCCTGTTCGCGCTCGCCCTCGCCGAGGTCCCCCACTGGGGCCGCAAGCTGCGTGACCGGTTCGACGCGCCGGTGTCCCGCGCGGCGGTCGACACCACCAAGCGGGTCGCGCGTCAGGTCCAGCGGTTCGTCGTCGTCCAGACGTTCACGAGTGTCGTGACGGGTGTCCTCACGGGCCTGTTCTGCTGGGCGATGGGCCTCGACCTGGCGGTCTTGTGGGGCCTCCTCGCCGGCATCCTCAACTTCATCCCCACGATCGGGAGCATCGTGTCCGTGCTCCCGCCGGCCCTCTTCGCGCTGCTCCAGTTCGGCGTCGGATGGCAGGCGCCGGCGGTGCTGGTCGGGATCGGGCTGATCCAGATCGTCCTCGGCGCCTACGTCGACCCGAAGCTGCAAGGGCGCTACCTCGAGCTCTCGGCCTTCGTCGTGTTGGTCTCGATCACCTTCTGGGGCTGGGCGTGGGGCCTCGCCGGCGCCTTTATCGCCGTCCCGCTGACGGCCGCGCTCGTCGTCGCGCTGGGCGAGTTCGAGGAGACGGAGTGGGTCGCCCGCCTCCTCACGCGCGACACGCCGCCGGCCGACCGGTGAGCCCGGAGCTCGTCGAGTGGGTCCAGGCCTACGGCGCGTGGGGGCTGTGCGCCGCCGCGTTCGTGGGCGCGACCCTCGTCCCCGTTTCGTCCGAGGCGGCGTTCGTCGCCGCCGTGGCGGCCGGGCTCGCGCCGGCGACGGCGCTCGGCTGGGCCAGCCTCGGCAACACCGCGGGCTGCCTCGTCAACTACGCGCTCGGGCGGGGAGCCCGCGAGAGCGTCGGCGACCGGCTGGCGGCGTCGCGCAACGGCCGCGCGGCACTCCGGTGGACCGAGCGCTGGGGAACGCCCGCACTGGCGCTCTCGTGGCTGCCGGTCATCGGCGACCCGCTGACCCTGGCCGCCGGCGTCGGGCGCGTGCCGCTGGTGTGGTTCGTCCCGATCGTCGCCGGCCTCCGCGTCGCCCGCTACGCGGCCCTCTTGTGGATCCTCTAGCTAGAGGCAGAACTCCTCGCGGGGCGCCATCCCCGCCTGCGCCGTGTTGACCCACGAGGCCGGCCGGTCGGCCGCGTGCTCGACGAGGCGCACCCAGACTTCCGTGACCGGCTCGCGGACGACCTCGACCGGGCCGCCCCCGTAGAGACCCGGGACGAACCCCGCGTAGACCCCGGTCCCGAACGCGAAGTAGACGGACTCCTCCGGGCCGCGCGCCAGCAGCGAGAGCTCGTCGCCGCGCGAGAGCCGGATCGTCTCCGACCTACCGGTCCCGAGTCGGACGCCCTCGACCTGGAGGGCCTCCCGCGCGCGGACCAGGCCCGGCTCGAGCACGGCCGTCAGCGACTCCGAGTAGTCGTTGGCGTCGATCCGCCGCTCCGCGTCGATCGTCCGGATGGCCTCGCTGACGGTCGTCGGCGCGCTGTAGGCCGTGACGGCCGAGCGCGTCGACCACTGGTCATAGCAGCCCTCGGCCCCGGCGCCGCCCGGCAGGAACGTCACGGGCAGCGGGCCGGGGGGCTGCGCGAGCGCAGCCAGGGGAAACACGAGAGCGACGAGGACGACGATACGGCGCATGACGGCGGGGGATCTTCCGGAAGGTAGGCGGATTCACCGTTCTGCCGCGACGCCTTCACCCCGCATCCTGGCCGCCGCGCGCGTTCCCACCGCGGACGCCGTTTCTTTCGGCATGGAGACCCCGCGCCCCGACCTCCGCTCGCTCGACGAGCCCGCCCTCGAAGCCCTGGCCGTCGAGATGGGCGAGCCGCGCTTCCGCGGGCGTCAGTTGTTCAAGTGGGTCCACGAAAAGGGCGCGACGACGTTCGAGGCGATGACCGACCTCCCGGCCGCCTTCCGCGAGCGGCTCACCGAGGCGGCCCACCTCGGGACGCTCACGGAGACCCGGCGCCAGCAGGCCACGGACCGGACGATCAAGAGCCTCTTCCGACTCCCCTCGGGCCGTCACGTCGAGGCCGTCCTCATCCCCGACTTCGATGATGAGGACCGGGCCAAGCGGCTGACGGTCTGCGTGTCGTCCCAGGTCGGCTGCGCGATGGCGTGCTCATTTTGCGCGACGGGGCTGATGGGGTTCCAGGAGAACCTGACGGCCGGCCAGATCGCCGAGCAGGTCCACGCCATGGACCGGATCGCGAAGGACGCCTTCGGCAAGGGCGTCACGAACGTGGTGTACATGGGCATGGGCGAGCCGATGCAGAACTACCGCGCCGTCGCTGACAGCCTCGACCTCTTGTGCGACGGCCTCGGCCTGTCGCCAAAGCGGATCACCGTCTCGACGGTCGGGCTCGCGCGCCGCATCCGCCAGTTCGCCGACGACCAGGCCGCGGGGAGCGTCCGCCCGGCCGGCCTCGCCATCAGTCTCCACGCGCCGACCGACGCGCAGCGGAGCGCGATCATGCCGGTCAACCGGTCGGAGAAGACCGACCTCAAGGCGCTCGGGCAGGCCGTCCGTCACTACTACGCCGTCACGGGCCGGCCGGTGACCTACGAGTACTGCCTCTTCGCGGGCGTCAACGACTCGGCCGAGGACGCCGACAACCTCGCGCGGATCGCGAGCTGGGCGCCGTGCAAGGTGAACCTCATCATGTACAACCCCGTGGAGGGCACGGACTTCAGCTCGTCGGACGAGGCGACGCTCGACGCGTTCATTGCCGAGCTCGTGAAGCGGCGGGTCCGCGTGACGGTCCGCCGGAGCCGGGGGCAGGACATCGACGCGGCCTGCGGCCAGCTGGCCGTCGCCGAGAGCGAGGCGTAGCCCGCCCCGCCTCGGCCAGGGTCTGCCCGAGGCGGGCGGACTCGCGCGGGCCGGAACCGCTTCCGTCGATCGCGGCGTCCGCGTATCCTGCGGCCCGCCCTGATCGCGCCCTGGC
>JAAXJP010000640.1:836-5632 GCA_012269805.1 Rubrivirga sp. | reverse complement strand
GAGCCGGGCCCGAGCCGGCGCCGGCGCCTCGGAGTCGAGGACCCCCATCCGCACCGCACGGAAGCGTTCCCGCCAGTGGCGGACCGCCGCCATGCTGAGGCCGGTTTGCGTCGCGATCGTGTCGGCCCGGAACCCGCGGGCGTCGAGCAGCACGACGTGGGCTCGGCGGCGGAGGGCGGCGTCCGCGGAGCCCATGACCTCCTCGAGCGCGCGGCGCTCGTCGGGAAGGAGGAGGACGGGCTCGGCGAGCGAGCGCGGCACCTGGAGGACGCCGCGCGCCACCTTCGAGCGCTCGGCCCGCTCCAGTCCCCGTGCCTCGAACACGGGCGCCAGCCGGACCAAGGGGTCGGCCCCCGGGGCCGGCTCGATGTCCACCTCGTTCGAGACGACGCGCGAGCCGGGCACCTCGAACACGACCACGTCGAACGAGATCACGCCGACCGGCGCCCCGTCCTCGTGCGCCACCCGGGGCGTCCGGTACTGCCGGAGGGTGAGAAGAGGCCGGAGCGCGTCGTCCCCGACGGCCGCGCGGACCGTGTCCGCGAGCGCGCTCGGGGGGAGTTGGAGCCGCCCGTCGGCCGGGGCCTCCGGCAGGTCGAGGTCGGCGGACGGCGTGCCCTCCCCCTCGACGCGCCGGAGCGCCGCGACGACGTGCCCGTTCTGCTCGCGGACCCGGAGCGCGAGCCCGCGCCGCAGGAGCTCGCCGTCGTCGGTGTCGTAGTACCGGTCGAGCGCGCGGGCCGGGGGGTGCGGCTCCAACCGGAGCCCGCCGATCTCGGAGGCCTGGACGAGGGCCGAGAACGGCCCGGGCCGGCGGGCGACGTAAGTGGACGAGGGCATGGGGGGGGACGGACGCCCGTCCCAAACATAGTGCCCACACCCCTGATCGGCAGGGAGTGTGGATATCTCAGCGGACCGGCAGACCGGCCTCGCGGCGAGAAAAGGAGCGGATTGCCCGGGTCAGGCCGCGTCGCGCCGGGCCGAGTCGGCGAGCGCCTCGGCCTCGGCGACGAGCGCCTCGACGGCGTCGAGCCCACGGTCCCAGAAACCGGGGTCCTCCAGGTCGATCCCGAGGCGGCCCACCAGGACGTGCGGCCAGTCCGACCCGCCGGACGCCAGCAGTTGACGGTACTTCGGCGCGAAGCCGGCGCCTTCGGACTGGTACTTCTGATACAGCGCGAGCACGAGCAGCTCGCCGAAGGCGTACGCGTAGACGTAGCCCGGCGTGTGGACAAAGTGCGGGATGTAGCTCCACCACCAACGGTACCCCTCCGTGAGCGTCACGCTGTCGCCGTACATCGCCGTCTGCGTCCGCATCCAGTGGTCGGCGAAGGCGTCGGGCGAGAGCTCGCCCCGCTCGCGGCGGTGGCGGTGGATCGCGGCCTCGAACCGGTTCATCGTGACCTGGCGGAAGACGGTCGCCATGGTGTCGTCGATCTTCTCGACGAGCAGCGCGAGGCGGTCGGCGTCGGAGTCGAGCGCGGCGAGCGTCCGCTGGAACGTGAGCATCTCGCCGAAGACGGACGCCGTCTCGGCCGTCGTGAGCGGCGTGTCGGCGTGGTAGACGCCCTGGTCGCGGGCGAGGTACTGGTGGACGCCGTGGCCCAGCTCGTGCGCCAGCGTCTGGACGTCACGGAGCTGCCCCGTGTAGTTCATCAAGATGTACGGGTGCGCGCTCGGCACGGCCCCGTGGCTAAAGGCCCCGCCTCGCTTGCCCGCCTCGGGCGGCGCGTCGATCCAGCGGTCCTCGAAAAAGCGGTCGACGATCGCGCCCATCTCCGAGTCGAAGCCGGCGTACGCGGCGGTGACCATCTCGCGGGCGCGCTCCCACGTCACGAACGTCGTCGCCTCGGCCGTCGGCGCGTAGCGGTCGTAGTCGAACATCTCGTCGAGCCCGAGGAGCCGGCGCTTGAGCCGGTAGAACCGGGCGACGAGGTCGTAGCGCCCCGTGACGGCCTCGACGAGCGCGTCGACCGAGGCGCCGTCGATCTCGTTGGCCTCGTTCCGGCTCGCGATCCACGACTCGTAGCCGCGGAGCGTGTCCGACGACGCCTTGTCGGCGAGGACCGTGTTAAAGACGTAGGTCAGGGGCCGGTTGAGCGCGACGAGGCCGTCGGTCACCGCCTCGTGCACGTCGCGGCGGAGGCCGCGGTCGGCGTCGTGGAGCTTCGAGGTCGCCTGCTGGAGCGGGAGCGACTCGCCGCGGACCTCGAACCGGGCGGCGCCGAGCGTCTCGTCGAAAAACCGGTTCCACGCGCTCCACCCCGTCACGGCCTTCTCCGAGAGGATCCGCTCCTCGGGCTCGGACAGGACGTGGTCGCGCGCCTCCGTCTTGAGCTCGAGGTAGTGCTTGTAGGGCGCGAGCTCCGCCGCCTCGGTCAGCCGGCGGGCCCGGTCGGGGTCTTGCTGCGCCCACTCGACATCGACGAACAGGAGCTCCTGCCCGATCCGCGTGTAGGCCTCGCGGACACGCTGGAGCCGCGCGCCGGCCTCGTGGGCCTCCGTGTCGGTGCTCCAGGCGAGGTAGGCGAAGGTGTACGCCTTCCCGGCCCGGTCGTGGACGTCGGCCAGCTCGGCGAGCGCCGTGGCGAGCTGGCTCGCGTCGAGGTCGGCGAGCCGGCCCCGGTACCGCTCGGCGAGGCCCCGGGCCTCGGCCTCGGCGGCGTCGAGGTCGGCGAAGAGCGCGTCGTCGGTGGGGTAGAGATCGGTGAGGTCCCAGCGGACCTCCTCGGCACCGGTCAGCTCGGGCGTGTCGACGGACATAAAAACGGCGTTATAGGGGATCTCCCTGGGGATTGGAGCGGCCACGGGCGCCTGGCCACCGTACCTTCCGCGTGTGGGTCGGCAGGCGTCGAAGGGCGACGCCGGAAAGGTACGGCCCGCTCGCAACGCAGATTCCCATGGCCCAGGTTCAAGAGCTCTCCACCACCGCCGACGCGGACGCCATGCTCGAGGCGTCGCACGACAAGCCGGTGTACCTCCTCAAGCACTCGATCGCGTGCCCCATCTCGGCCCGCGGGCAGATGGAGTTCGTCGGCCTCGAAGGCGACGGCGACCCGCCGCTGTACGCCGTCGTCGTGCAGTACGCCCGGGACGTGTCGGCCTACCTCGCCGAGCAGCTCGGCGTCCAGCACGAGACGCCGCAGGCCATCCTCATCAAAGACGGCGAGCCCGTCGACGTCAAGAACCACGGGGCGATCCGCCTCGCCGCCCTCCGCGAAGCCGCCGCCAACTAGCCCCGTGACGCGCCGCCGCCCGTTCCTACTCGCCGCCCTTCTCCCCCTCGCCGCGTGTGGGACGGACCCGGCGCCCGACGCCGCGAGCCTGGCCGCCGTCGCCCCGGCCTGGGAGCCGGCGCCTCGCGTGACGCTCCCCACCGCCGACGGCCCCGTCGACCTCGCCACGCTAGCGGGCCGGCCAGTCGTCCTCCACTTCGCCGAGGCGGGCGACGCCGACGCCTGGGCCGCCCTCGCCGACGCGCTCGCCGACCTCGAGGCGGCCGGCGCCGCCGTCCTCGCCGTCACCGTCGACGGGGCCGAGGGCCAAGCGGCCGAGGCGTTCGGCTACGCCGGCGACCCGCTGGCGGTCGTCGTCGACGGCGAGGGCGCCGTCCGGGCCCGCGCGACGCCCCGCTCCGGCGACGACCTGTTCGCGCTCGCCAGCCCGGTCCTCGCCGAGGCCGACCTCGCCCAGACCGTCTCGTGGCAGGGCGCTGACACGCTCGACCGACTGATCGAGGCCGGCGGCGTCGTGGTCGACGTGAGCGAGCCGGGCGACCCCCACGTCGCGCCGCCGCACGCGCTCCACGTCGCGGCCGACACGCTCGCCGCGCTCGACCTCCCCGCCGACCTCGGCACGCCGATCGCCTTCGTCGGCCCCGAGGCCGGCGAGGCCGCCGAGCGCGCCACGCGGTGGGGCTACGTCTCGGTCTACCGCGCCGACGCCGACGGGTCGCTCACGGCCGTCGCGCCGGACCCGCTCCCGGCCGTCGACCGCCCGGCCCGGTCCGGAGGGGTCCGCGGATAGCCCGTCGGGCGTGGGATTCGGCTGATGGTTTCCTGAGGATCGGCCTGAGGCGCGTGTCCGAAGGGTCTCCCCTTCCCGGCGGCCCCGAAGTGGGCGCACCTTGGGCCGACCTCCCACCCCACCAGCCCATGCCCAGCGAGATCCGCATCGTCGGCCTCTACGAAGACGCCGTCTCCACGTCCCAGGCCGGCGACACCATCACGTCGATCGTCCTCCGCCTGTCGGCCCCGCCCGACGAGGCGTGGGTCGAGGCGTTCCACCACGAGTGGGCGCTGACGAGCTACCCCCGAAAGCGGAACGCCCGCGTGGGCGCCGTCCGCACGGGCGGGGCGACGACGTCTCGCCGCGGGCTCGTCCTCTTCGCCTCGCCCGAGGACTACGTCGACAAGCACAAGCGGTACCTCGAGGACGCCGTGCTCCGGGCCAACGACCGGGTCCGCCAGCGGACCGACCGCCGCGACGAGACCATCGCTGAGGCGGCCCGGACCATCCGCGAGATCAACCGGACGCACTACGGCGACGCCGCCGGCGCTCCGACCGTCGAGGCCTCCGCGACGCCCGTCATCCGCCTCGCCGTCTGATCCGCCTGCCGCCTTGACCTGGGGCGTCCCTACGGCCTCTGCGGTGCGGGTCGGGATGCGGTCCGAAACGAAGGGCTGGAGGCTTGTCCCTCAACGGAATCCGGAGGAGCGGGCCGCCCCCCGAAAAAACGGCGGCCCCCCCCCCCTTTAATACGGGCGGCCGCCCCCCCGCACGCGCTCATGGCGCGG
>JAAXJP010000640.1:0-826 GCA_012269805.1 Rubrivirga sp. | reverse complement strand
CGGCCGCGCGGCCGCCGGCGGGGCGCGCGCGGGCCCCCCGCCCGCGGGAGCCGTCCGCCCGCCGGCGGGGCCGCCCCCGCGCGCTACCGGCGGGAGGGCCGCCGCGGCGAGCGGCGGCGCGAGGACGGCCGCGAACGGGGCGGTCCCGGGCCGGAAGCTCGCCGGGCCGTGGGCGTCCCATGCGTACGCGCCGCCCCCTGCCTGAGCCGGCGAGGTGGCCACCAGAGCACCGGCCGCGAGCGCGCCCAGCGCGACGGCAACGAGGAGTCGGGGGGCTCTGTGCACCATGGCGCGCAAGCTAGGCGGGGCCTCAGGCCGGTCCGGTGAAGAACGGTCACGAGAAGCTCAGGCGTCGCCCCCGTCCGCCTCGGCGGGCTCCGGCGCCGGGTCGAAGGTGAGGCGGACGAGCTCCGGGTCGGGGTCGGCCGTGACCACGAACGGGCCGAGGCGGGGCGGGGCGGCCTCCGTGAGGGGGTCGCTGGGAACGAGGCCGCCGACGGGCTCGGTCGACCACGTCGGACCCGGCACGCCGAACAGCCGGTGGAGCTGCCCCACCGTCACCCCGCGCCCGAATGAGAGCACGAGGCCCGGCGCGAGCGGCGGCGTCGCGGCCTCGGGGTCGAACAGGCGGTCGACGAACGGGCGGAGCCGCGGGCGCATCGCGGCGAACACGTGATCGCTGGGGCGGAGCACCGTCGCCCCCCGGGGCACGACGACCTCGCCGTCGCGGACGACCAGCGTCACAGCGGCCCCGTCGGGGAACGGGAGGTCGCGGAGGGCCTGGCCCGCGACCCGCGCCGACGGTGCCACGGTCGAAGCGCTCGGT
>JAAXJP010000495.1 GCA_012269805.1 Rubrivirga sp. | reverse complement strand
GTGAAGGCACCACGCGCGCACCGGAGCTCCACAGGGCGCCCCGGCGCTCCGCGAGCATTCCGAGGGCCGCTGCCGCGTCCGTTCCCAGACCATGGGTGGGAGGGCCGGTAGTCGACGGCCCTGCCTGCACGCTGGCGGTTGACCCGAAGGGGGCCCGCGTGAAGTCCGGGCCCCTCCCTCCCGGCTTCCGACAGGCGGACGGCCCCCTACCTTACCGGAGCCTTCCCCCACGGCCCCATGTCCTCCGCCCCGACGTTCCGTCCCGGCGCTCCCCGCCACGAGCAACTCTCCGACTGGCTCCGCGACCGGATCCGTGCGGGCGAGTACGCCGCGCACGACCGGCTCCCGAGCGAGGCGGAGCTCGGCGACCTCTCGGGCGTGAGCCGGATCACGGTCCGCCGCGCGCTGGCGACGCTCGAGAACGAGGGCCGGATCTATCGCCGCCAGGGCCTTGGGTCGTTCGCGGCGCCCCCTCCCCTGCCCCAGGGCCTCGTCCGGCTGACGGACTTCGCGCAGGACATGGAGCGGGCCGGTCTGGAGGCGGCCAGCAGAGTGCTCCATCGGGCTCCCGAGGCGGCCCCCCCCGCGGTCGCCGACGCTCTCGGCGTCGAACCCGGCGCGCCGACGGTCCGCCTCGACCGCCTCCGCCTCGGCGACGGGTCGCCGGTGGCGCTCGACCGGACGTGGCTCCCGCCGTTCTACGCCCAGTTCCTTGACGGGCACGACCTGACCACAGAAACGATCTATCGCGTACTGGAGCGGGAGTTCGACATCCCCGTCCTCCGCGGGCGCTACCGGATCGAGGCCACCGTCGCGGGCGTCGCCGAGGCCGGCCTGCTCGGCGTCCCCGAGGGCGCGCCCCTCCTCCTCGTCGAGCGCGTGAGCTACACGGCCGGCGACAAGCCGATCTACTACCAACGCCGCTACTACCGCGCCGACCGCGTCGCCTTCGACCTCGAGCTGGCGCGGACCGACGCGGCCTCGAATGGGGACCGCGAGGCCGGGATGCCGCTCCGCGAGTTCGAGCCGGTCTTCAAGGCCGGCTAGGCCCGCCTCGGGCGTCGCGCCGGCTCACCGAGGCGGCGTGTGTCGAGCGCCTGGATCGGGGCCGAACACGCACCGGAAGCGGTGCGCGTCGAGCGGGACCTCCCACACGCCGAACGCCGGCCTCGCCTCCGTCGCACCGACCCGGAGCCGGCATTCTCCCCCCGGAGGGGGAGCCGCGCCCGGACGCCACGACGCGGGCCGGCTGTCAAGCTCGTACTCGACCGTCCTCCGTCCGTCCCGCCTCCGACCGAACCGCACGAGGCACGTCGGGAAGACGCTCCGGTCGAGGCCGGCGGGGAACCGTGAGGCCGGCGTCGGAGGCGTAGGCGGAGTCCGCCAGCGGCGGCGGGCCGCGTCGAGGTCGCCCGCCAACGCGTCGTAGGCCGCGCGAACGCGGTGGAACGCCTCCGTCGAGCCGCCGCGGTCGGGGTGCGTCTGGCGCGCGAGGCGCCGGAACGCGCGGCGGACGTCCTCCGGGCCGGCGTCGTACGAGAGCGAGAGGACGCGAAACGGGTCGGGCGGGCCGGCCACCGGGCGATCTGCGGGTCGAAGGGCCGAGCGCACCCGGCACCGAGAGGGGCGGTTCCCTCACCCCGTCCGCCTCGTCGGCGAGGCGGGCCTACTCGTCGAGCGGGGTCCGCAGCATGCCCGTGACCGACTGGCGATCGTCGCCGTCGAACCCGTCGAGGCCGAACGCCGCCGGCTCGGCCGGGTCCCGCCAGCGGAAGCTGCCGAACAGGCGGTCCCACCACGAGAACAGCGCGCTGTAGTTCGAGTCGGTCTCCGGCTGCCACCGCGAGTGGTGGACCTTGTGGATCGCGGGCGTCACGATCACCTTGTTGAGCACCGCCTCGACGCGCGCCGGGAGCCCCACGTTCGCGTGGTGGAACTGGACGACCTCGAACATCAGCGTCTCGTAGAGCACGACCTCCCACGCCGTCGCCCCGGCCGCGACGATCACCCCCACCCGGAGGAGCGACGACACCACGATCTCGCCCGTGTGGAAGCGGCTCGCCGTCGTCACGTCCATGAAGGTATCCGAGTGGTGGACGCGGTGGAACCGCCACAGGAACGGGACGACGTGGTTGAGCCGGTGCCAGGCGTACGTCCACGCGTCGAGCAGGAGCACCGCTCCCACGACGTGCGCCCACGCCGGCAGATCCACCAGCCGCAGCAGCCCGAACCCGTTTGCCCGAGCCCACTCGGCCGCGACGACCCACAGCCCGGCGAACAGCACCGCGACGAGCCCGGCGTTCAGCCCGCCGAGCATGAGGTTGCGGACGGCGTGCCGCCCGCGCTGGCGGCCTCCAGCAAAGTGCTCGACGAACGGGTGGACACCCTCGACCACAAGGAGCAGCGCCAGCACGGCGAGCGCCGCGCCGGCCTGCGTCTGCTGCAACAGGTCGAGCGCCGGCTCCACCGCTACGCCGTCTTGGCGCCCGCCTTCGCGAGCGCGTCGAACCCGCCGACGTTCACGGCGCCGCCGTGGCCCATCTGGCGGAGGATCTTCGCGGCCTGCCCCGAGCGGTTGCCCGACCGGCAGTACAGGTAGATCGGCCCGCTCTCTGGAAGGTCCATCGCGGCGATCCGGTCCGGGAAGTCGCCGGACATCACGTCGACGTTGGTCGCGCCGGCGATGTGCCCGGAGGCGTACTCCTGGGGGGTGCGGACGTCGATCACGGGCGCGTCTGCGTCGCGCTGGGCGACAAAGTCGGAGGGCGACATGGAGTCGTCGTCGGGGGTCGGGTTCAGGAGGCGCGAGAGGAGTGACATGGCGAAGGGGGCAAGTGATGAGTGCGGGCCCGACCGGCGGGGACGCCGATGCGGTCGGGGCGTCACGGAGCGTGGGTGGGGAGGCCGGCGGCCTGAAGGGCGTCGAAGCCGCCCGCGTTCCGAAGGTCCGAAAAACCGAGGGCGGCGAGGCGCTCGGCGGCCCGTCCGGCCCGGGCACCCGACCGGCAGTACACCACGACCGGGCGGTCCGGACGGAGCGCGTCGAGCGCGCGGCCCTCGAAGCCCGGCGCGGTCACGTCGAGGACGAGCGCGTCCTCCAGACGGCCAGAGAGCGCGACCTCAGCCGGGCGGCGGACGTCGAGGATCTGGGCCTCGGGCGTCGCGCGGAGGTAGGCGGCGGTCTCGGCGGGCGTCAGCCGGGGAACGTCGACCGTGTCGGGGCCGACCGGAAGGGCCACCGAGGCGGGCAGGGGCGCGGCCTCGGCGTCGGCTGGCGCGAGCGCCTCCGGGCCTTCGCGGACCAAGATGAACCCACCCATCACCACGAGGAAGACGGCGAACCCGCGCTTGAGCTGGGCCTGCGGCACCCGCTGGCTGAGCGCGTTGCCCACGAACGACCCGACGATCCCGATGATGGCAAAGATGCCGATGAGCTGCCAGTCGACGGCCAGACCCGTCTCGGCGAGAACGTCGGTGTACTTCCAGAAGCCGGCCGCGCTCTTGGCCGCGATGATGAGCAGGCTCGTCCCGACCGCGAGGCGCATCGAGAGGCCGCCCAGGAGGACGAGCGCGGGGACGATCAGGAACCCCCCGCCGACACCGACCAGCCCGGTCAGCACGCCGACCAACAGGCCCTCGGTCCCGATCAACCAGAGCGGCTGGCGTTCCCGTACCTCGCCCTCGGCCGGCTCCCGGCGCCCCCGGAACATGAGGACGGCCGCGAGCAGCATCACGACGGCGAACAGGACGAGCTGGACCGGACCGGGCACCCACTTCGCCAGCCAGGCCCCGCCATACGTCCCGACGATGCCGGGCACGCCGAAGTACAGGACCGAGTGCCAGTCGACGAGCTTCTGCCGGGCGTACGGGATTGCCCCGACGGCGGCGATGGCCCCGACGATGGCGAGGCTCTCGGCGATCGCCACCTTCTCGGCGTGGCCGGCGAGGTAGACGAGGACCGGGACGGTCAGGATCGAGCCACCGGAGCCGAGGAGGCCGAGGACGAGGCCGATGGCGACGGCCCCGAGGAGGGCGTAGAGCATGGGGGTCAGGAAACGGCGCGCCGGGCGGCGTCGCCCTCGAGGGGGTACCCGAGGACGGGCCCGAGCACGCACTGGTCGAGGAGCCCGGCCCCAAGGGGGACCAGGGCGAGGGCTGCCGTCGCGGCCCCGGCGGTCGCGTCGCGGCGGGGCAGCCCCCACGCGAGCATCCCGAGCCCGGCGCCGACGCGGAGCGCGCGGCCGGCGGGCGAGACCATGAAGCGGACGAACGATTCGGACATGACGGTGGGGGCTGGGGGGAACGGACTAGGCATTGACGTCGGCCGGGGCGCCCTCGGCGACCTCGCCGATCTCGCGGTAGTGCGGGAAGCCGTCGTTGACGTAGACCACGTCGCGGCCCTCGGCCGCCAGCAGCGCGCTCGCGACCGCCGAGCGGACGCCGCTCTGGCAGTGGACGTAGAGCGGGCTCCCGGACGGGACCTCGTCGAGCCGGTCGGCGAGGCGGGTGTGGGCAATGTTCGTGGCGCCCGGCACGTGCCCGCCCTCGAACTCGGCCTGCCGGCGGACGTCGAGGACCGCCGCCCCCTCCTCGCGCTCGACGACGGCCTCGAACCCGACCTCGCGGATCGACGCGGACGCGCCGTCGCGCTGGAGCACGGCCGCGAGCGTCTCGGTCGTGGCGTACGCCACGACGCGGTCGAGCCCGATCCGCACGAGGTCGCGGACGGCCTCGCTCACCTTCGCCTCGTCGATCAGCAGCACGACCGGCGTCTCCGGGTCGGTCACGTACGACCCCACGGTCGTGTTGAACTGCTTGGTGAACGGGGCGTAGAGGCTGCCCGGCAGGTGGGCCGCCATGAACGCCGATCGGTCGGCTCGAGTGTCGACGACGGCGGCGTCGCCGAGCCCGGCTGCGCCCAGATCGGCGAGCTCGTCGGGGGCGAGGGCGCGCGGCACGGGGAGCCCGTCGAGCGGCGGGACGCCGTCGCGGTTCTGGGCCTTCATCCGCGCGAAGTAGAGCGGCGGCTCGGGCTGGGCGTCGAGGATGGTCTCGACGAACGCCCGCTGCCCGCGGCGCGCCGCGTCGATGGCCCCGTTGTACGCCTTCTCGTAGCCGACGGTCGACTGGGGGATGGCGCCGAGCGACTTCCCGCACGCGCTCCCGGCGCCGTGGCCGGGCCACACCTGGAGCCGGTCGTCGAGGTCGAGGAACCGCTGGACCGAGGCGTAGAGGGCCTCTGCGGCGGGCTCCTGCGCACCGCTCTGGCCGGCCGCGCTCTCCAAGAGATCCGGCCGCCCGAGGTCGCCGACGAACACGAAGTCGCCGGAGACGAGGCCCATCGGCGTGTCGGCGCCGCCGCCGTGGTCGGTCACGAGGAAGGCCAGGTGCTCGGGCGTGTGGCCCGGCGAGTGGACGGCCCGAATCTCGATGTTGCCGACGTCGAACGTGTCGCCGTCGCGGAGGAACGTCACGTCCTCGCGATCCTGGGCCCAGAACGAGCCCCAGCCGTCGTCCTCGCCCTCGGCGGAGAGGAACAGCCGGGCGCCGGTCGCCTCCGCGAGGTCGCGCGCGCCCGACAGGAAGTCGGCGTGGATGTGGGTCTCGGCGACGTGCGTGACCGTCAGTCCCTCCTGC
>JAAXJP010000470.1 GCA_012269805.1 Rubrivirga sp. | reverse complement strand
ACCTCGTGTTTGAGCGGCACCTCGGCGGGAAGATCCGGACGGTGCGCACCACTGAGGTCGAGCGGCTCGAGGACCTCCGCAGCATCTACACCCCCGGCGTCGCGCGGGTGTGCCGCGCCATCGAGAAGGACCCGGCGCTTGCCCGCACCTACACGGCTGTCGGGCGGACCGTCGGCATCTTTACGAATGGGACGCGCGTGCTCGGGCTGGGTGACATCGGCGCGCTCGCGAGCCTGCCGGTGATGGAGGGCAAGGCCGTGCTCTACGACCGATTCGTCGGCCTCGGCGCCGTCCCCATTCTCGTCGACGAGACCGATCCGGAGGCGTTCGTCGACACCGTTTGCCGGGTCGCGCCGAGCTTCGGTGGGATCCACCTCGAGGACATTCGGACCCCCGACTGCTTTTGGATCGAGGACGAGTTGATCCGACGGCTCCCGCAGCCGGTCATGCACGACGACCAGCACGGGACGGCGACGGTGTTGCTGGCGGCCGTTCTCAGCGCGCTGCGCCACACCGGACGCGAGGGGCAGCGCGACCTCGTGTGTGCGCAGGTCGGCCTCGGCGCGGCCGGCCTCGCCATCGCTCGGCTGCTCATCGACGCGGGCTTCGAAGTGGTCGGGGTCGACCCGGGCGAGGACGCACGTCGGCGCCTGGAGGACCGGGGCGGCCGGACAGCCAGCCTGGGCGACGCCGCCGTCGAGGCGGACATCCTCATCGCGACCACGGGCGTCGTCGGGCTCATCACGCCCGAGCTCGTGCGGCCCGGGCAGATCGTGCTCGCGCTGTCGAACCCGGTGCCCGAGATCACGCCCGAGGCGGCGATCGAGGCCGGAGCGGCGTTCGCGGCCGACGGCCGAAGCGTCAACAACGCGCTCGCGTTCCCCGGCCTGTTCAAGGCCGCGCTCGACATCGGCGCGCCGGCGATTACGAGCGCCATGAAGATCGCGGCGGCCGAGGCCATCAGCGCCCGCGCGCCCGACGAGGAGCTGGTGCCGAGCCCGTTCGACCCGGACGTCCACGAGAATGTGATCGCGGCGGTCCGAGCCGCCGCGTCGGTCTAGCCCTGTCTGCCTCGGCGCGCGGGTCGCCGAGGCCGGCGGTCTCAGCGCGGGAGGCGGATCTCTGGCTCGTCGGGGTCGGCCCGGTAGAGCGTCGCGTTGCGGCCCATCACTTGGACCACGACGGCGTCCTCGACCCGCGCCGCGAGAGCGTGCGCCGTGTCCTTCGCGCTCTCGGGCGCAGCCTCCAGCACGCGGACCTTCACGAGCTCGCTGCCCGCGAACGTCTCGCGCAGGTTGTCGACGGCCGCGTCCGTTACGCCGTCCTTGCCGACGTGGACGGTCGGCTTGAGGCTGTGGGCGAGGCCGCGGAGATGAGCGCGCTGCTTGGAGGTGAGGTCGGGCATGGGACGGGCGGAGACGGGACCCGCAGTATCCGCACGCGCCGCCGTGCCTGCCGTGCATCTCTCGGGGATCAGGAGCGGACGTAGACTGACGGCCCCTCGCCCCGTCACCTCAATGCGCCGTCTGCTCTTCGCCGCTCTCGTCCTCGCCCTCGTCCTCGCCGACGCGAATGCCCAGCCGGTCGACTCGACCCTGTTCGGCTCGCTCGAATACCGGCTCGTGGGGCCCTTCCGCGGCGGCCGCGCGTCCGGCGTCGCCGGCATCCCCGGCGACCCGCTGACCTACTACATGGCGGCCACCGGCGGCGGCGTCTGGCGGACGCGCGACGGCGGCGGTTCGTGGGCAAACATCTCCGACGGCTACTTCGGCGGCAGCATCGGGAGCGTGGCCGTGGCCGAGAGCGACCCAAACGTGATCTACGTTGGTGGCGGCGAGAAGTCGTTGCGAGGCAACGTCTCGCCCGGCTGGGGGATGTGGAAGTCGGAGGACGCCGGGCGCTCGTGGCGGGGCCTCGGCTTCGAGGGCGGCCAGCACATCCCGCGGATGGTGGTCCACCCGCGCGACGAGAACACGGTCTACGCGGCCGTCCTCGGCCACGCCTTCGGCCCGAACGAGGACCGCGGCGTGTTCCGCTCGACCGACGGCGGCGAGACGTGGGAGCACGTCCTGTTCGTGAACGAGGACGCCGGCGCCTTCGAACTCGAGATGGACCCGACGAACCCACGGATCCTCTACGCCAGCATCTGGCGCGTCCGTCGGAGCCCGTACAGTTTCTCGAGCGGGGGTGAGGGCTCGTCGATCTGGAAGAGCACCGACGGCGGCGACACCTGGACGGACATCTCCGACGCCGAGGGCTTCCCGGACGGGACGTGGGGCATCAGCGCCGTCTCGATCTCCCCGGCCAACCCCGAGCGGGTCTACGCGCTCGTCGAGAACGAGGACGGAGGCCTCTTCCGCTCCGACGACGCCGGCGAGACGTGGACGCGCGTCTCGGCCGACCGGAATCTCCGCCAGCGGTCGTGGTACTTCACCCGCCTCGGCGCCGATTCGGAGGACCCCGACAAGGTGTGGGTCCTCAACGTCCAGCTCTGGGTGAGCACCGACGGCGGGCGGACGTTCGAGAGCGTCGAGACGCCCCACGTCGACCACCACGACATCTGGATCGCGCCCGAGGACGGCGACCGGATCGTCATCGCCGACGACGGCGGTGCGCAGGTCACGTTCGATGGCGGCGAGACCTGGAGCACCTACCTCAACCAGCCGACGGCCCAGTTCTACCGCGTCACGACCGACAGCCACTTTCCGTACCGCATCTACGGCGGCCAGCAGGACAACTCGACGATCCGGATCGCGCACCGGAGCGCGGGCGGCTCCATCACCGAGCGCGACTGGGAGCCGAGCGCGGGCGGCGAGTCCGGCTGGCTCGCGCCGCACCCGGACGACCCCGACATCGTGTTCGGCGGCTCCTACGGCGGCTTCCTCCAGATGGTCAACCACCGGACGGGCGAGAGCCGGATCGTCAACGTGTGGCCGGAGAACCCGATCGGGGCGCCCGCGAAGGAGCTCAAGATCCGGTTCCAGTGGAACTTCCCGCTCCTGTTCTCTCAGTACAAAGACGCCGCGACCGACGACTACCCGCTCTTCGCGGCCGGCAACCACCTCTACCGTTCGACCAACTACGGGCAGACGTGGGAAAAAATCTCGCCCGACCTCACGCGCGCCGACTCGACCACGCTCGGCTCGTCCGGCGGCCCGATCACGCAGGACAACACCTCGGTCGAGTACTACGCCACCATCTTCGCGCTGGCGGAAGGGGAGGAGGGGACGCTCTGGGTCGGCAGTGACGACGGCCTGCTCCACGTCACGCGCGACGGCGGCGGCTCGTGGACCGACATCACGCCGAGCGACCGGCTGCTCCCGAGCGACGCGATGATCAACTCGATCGAGCAGGACCCGCGCCGGCCCGGCGGCCTCTACGTCGCCGCGACGCGTTACAAAGTGGACGACTTCCGCCCGTACCTCCTCCACACGGCCGACTACGGCCAGACGTGGCGTCGCATCGACGACGGCATCGAGGCGCCGGCCTTCACGCGCGTGATCCGCGCCGACCCGCAACGCCCGGGCCTGCTCTACGCCGGGACCGAGCGCGGGATGTACATCTCGTTCGACGACGGCGACACGTGGCAGTCGTTCCAGCTCAACCTGCCGGTCGTGCCGATCACCGACCTCGCCGTTCGCCAAGGCGAACTGGTGGTCGCCACGCAGGGCCGGAGCTTTTGGGTCCTGGACGACCTCACGCCGCTCTACCAACTGGCGCCGGAAGTGAGCGCGTCGGACCTGTGGCTCTTCCGTCCGAAGCCGACCTACCGCGTTGACGGGTACCGCGCGCAGAACCCGCGGGGGGCCGGCACCAACCCCGAGGCGGGCGTGGTCGTCCACTACCGGCTGGCGGAGGCGCTGCCGGACTCGGCCGAGGCCGCGCTCAGGATTATCGACCGGACGGGCGAGGTCGTCCAGGTGTTCACGCCGGGCGACGACGAGCACGAACTCGCGACCGACGCCGGGGTGAACCGCGTCGTGTGGGGCCGTCGCTATCCGGACGCCTCGCGCTTCGACGGGATGATCTTCTGGGGCGGCGGGCTCAACGGCCCGGAGGCCGTGCCCGGCACCTACACCGCCCGCCTCGTCGTCGGCGAGGACAGCACCGAGGTCCCGTTCGAGATCCTCTTGGACCCCCGCTCGTCGGCGACGCCGGCCGATCTGCAGGCGCAGTTCGAGTTTCTCCGCGAGGTCCGCGACAAGGTCTCCGAGGTCAACGAGTCGGTCGAGCGCGTGCGGGATCTGCGGGACCAGATCCGGACGTATCTCGCCCGCCTTCCCGAGTCATCGGGCGCCGACTCGGTGCGGGCGGCCGGCGAACGACTCGTCGAGCGGATGACGGCCGTCGAGGAGGCGCTCTACGAGACGCGCAACGAGAGCCGCCAGGACCCGCTGAACTACGGGATCAACCTGGGCAACGAGCTCTCGGCGCTCGGCGGCACCGTCGCCGCCGGCGACTTCCGCCCGACGGACCAGGCCTTCGCCTACCGCGACGAGGTGATGGCCGAGATCGAGGTCGAGCTGGCGACGCTCCGCGAGATCCTCGTGACCGACGTGCCCGCGTTCAACCGCCAGGTGCGCGAGGCCGAGCTGCCCGTCATCGTGCCCACCTCGGACTGATCGCGGGTCGGGGGCCCGGTGAACTCGCCGAGGCGGGCGAACCAGGCCGCCCGCTCGGCGTCGGCAGCGCGCCCCACCCCACCGGCCGATGACCCCGCGAACGCTCTTCTTCGGCACCGGCGATACGTCGCGCGCCACCGACCTCGGGCTGCTGATCCTCCGCCTCGGCTTCGGGCTGTCGCTCGCGTTCGGCCACGGCCTGGGCAAGCTGCCGCCGTCGGAGGGATTCATCAGCGCGACGGGCGAGATGGGCTTTCCGCTCCCGAGCCTGTTCGCGTGGGCCGCGGCGTTGAGCGAGTTCGTCGGCGGGATCCTCATCGCGCTCGGGTTGGCAACGCGGCCGGCCGCGTTCTTCGCTGGGGTCACGATGGCCGTCGCGGCGTTCGTGCGGCACGGCGGCGAGCCGTTCTCGGGGATGGAGAAGCCGTTCCTCTTCCTCGTCGCGTTCGTCACGCTGCTGATCGCCGGTGCCGGTCGGTACGCGATCGACCACTACCTCCGCCGCGAGCCGATTCGGCTCTGACTGCGACATCGTCCGCCTCGATCACACATTCCTCGAGGCCGGCAGCGTCAGATCGCTGACGTCACGAGGTAGACGCCGGTCGCCAGCAGGACGGCGGCGAGGAGCGTCGTCAAGCGCTCCGTGTCCGTCCTCTGCGCGAGTCGCCACCCGATGACGGTGCCGATCACGAGCGGAACGCCGATGAGCAGCGCCAGCGTCCAGTCGACGGCGCCGCGGGTCACGTAGCCGAGCGTGGCGAACCCCGCGATCGCGACAGACTGGACCTGCGCCATGCCCACGGCCGTCAGCATCGGGACGCCGCACAGCACCAGGAGGGGGACGGCCAGCACCGGCCCGCCGCCGCCGAGGGCTCAGCCGGGCCGCCCGACCGCGACGCCGCGGCCGCCGACGGCCGCGACCGCGTGAGCCGCGCGCGCGGGAGGATCCCCGACGAGGCCTAGGAGCCCGTCATCTCGAAGGCCAACGCCGACGGCGAGCCGGTCGTCTTCCTCAA
>JAAXJP010000279.1 GCA_012269805.1 Rubrivirga sp. | reverse complement strand
CGATCGTGGAGGCGCGCGACACGCACGGCGGGGCGTTCGACGACCTGTTCCACCTCGCCAAGGACCTCGACCTCCGGACGGTCGGCAAGAAGACGCTGGAGGCGCTCGCGGCGGCCGGCGCGTTCGACGTGTTCGAGGGCCACCGGCGGCAGTTCGTCGACGCCGTCGAGCTGGCGTGGAGCTACGCCCAGAAGCACCAGGCCGACAAGGCGGCCGGCCAGTCGTCCCTCTTCGGCGCCGCCGACACGGTCGGCTCGTCGTTTGTCCCGGCCCTCCCCCACGCCGAGCCGTGGACGAAGGGCGAGACGCTCCGCCACGAGCGCGACCTCATGGGGTTCTACGTCTCGGGCCACCCGCTCGACGACTTCGCCGCCGAGGCCAACAAGTTCGCGACCGTCCGCCTCGGCGACACCGAGGGCGTGATGCACGAGAGCGACCAGACGGCCATCGGGATCGTGACGGAGGTCACGCGGCGGACGACCAAGAGCGGCCGGCCGATCGCGTTCGTGACGCTGGAGGACACGACGGGCCAGGCGGAGGTGGTGCTGTTCGCGCAGGTGCTGGAGCGGTGCGGGCACATGCTCCAGGTGGACGAGGTGATGATGGTCAAGGGCAAGGCCGAGACCTCGCGCGGCGACCTCAAGCTCGTAGCCAAGGACGTCCTCCCGATGTGGCGCGTCCGCGAGCAGCTGGTCAAGGCGGTCACGCTGCGGATCGACGTGGACGAGGCGACCGAGGCGGACGTGGCCGCGCTCGCCGACCTCTGCCGCCAGCACCCGGGCGCGTGCAAGGTCTACTTCGAGGTGACGAGCGCGCAGATGCCCCGGCCGGTGCGCCTCCACGCGCGGACGGCGGTGGTGGACCTGACGCCGGACCTGATGAAGGGGCTGAGCCGGCGGTTCGGTGCTGACGCATTGGTTCTCGAATCCGAGGGGTAAGCCCAAGGAGATGCCGGAGGTTCGCGTTCGCCCGAACCCACCTCGAGCCGGTCGGTCCCACGTGTCCCCCCTCCCGCTATGCCTCTCCTCCCCCGCCTCGGTCTGCTCGTCGGCCTCCTCGCCGTCGCGGGGTGCGGCGACACGGCCCGCCTGAGCGTCGCCGCCGGCACCGGCCCCGACCCGACGCTCCCCCCGCCGTCCACGACGCTCATCCCCACCGTGGGCATCGCCGACGCCGAGCCGTGGCCCGACGGCCGCCGGCCGACGCCCGCGCCGGGCCTGGAGGTCGCCGCCTTCGCGTCCGGCTTCGAGCACCCGCGCTGGCTCCACGTCCTCCCCAACGGCGACGTGCTCGTGGCCGAGTCGAACGCCCCGCCAGAGGCCGGCACAGACGGGCTCGTCGGCACCATCCGGCAGTGGTTCATGAAGAAGGCCGGCTCCGCGGGCCCCTCGGCCGACCGGATCTCGTTGCTCCGCGACACCGACGGGGATGGCGTCGCCGACGTCCGCTCGGCGCTCCTCCAGGGCCTCGCGTCCCCGTTCGGGATGGCGCTCGTCGGCGGCCAGCTCTACGTCGCCAACAGCGCCTCGCTCGTCCGCTTCCCGTACGCCGTCGGCGACACGGCGATCACGGCGCCGGCCGACACCGTCGCCCGCTTCCCCGCCGGGACCTACAACCAGCACTGGACGCGGAGCCTCCTCGCCTCGCCCGACGGGCGGACGCTGTGGGTCGGCGTCGGTTCGGCGAGCAACGTTGGCGAGCACGGCCTGGACGAGGAGGTCGGCCGCGCGGCGATCTGGGCCGTCGACGTGGCGACGGGCGACACGAGCCTCTACGCGACCGGCCTTCGCAACCCCGTCGGCCTCGCCGTCGAGCCCACGACCGGCGCCCTGTGGACGGCCGTCAACGAGCGCGACGAGCTGGGCTCGGACCTCGTCCCCGACTACATGACGGCCGTCCAGCCGGGCGCCTTCTACGGCTGGCCGTGGAGCTACTTCGGCGACCACGTGGACACGCGCGTCGAGCCCCGCCGCCCGGACCTCGTGGCCCAGGCCATCGTCCCGGACTACGCGCTCGGCCCGCACACGGCGTCGCTGGGCCTCGCGTGGGTCGAGGCCGGCCAGGTCGCGCCCGAGGCGGGCCTGGTCGTCGGCCAGCACGGCTCCTGGAATCGCCGGCCGAAGAGCGGCTACAAGGTCGTGTTCGTCCCGTTCGCGGACGGAGTCCCGTCCGGCCCCCCGCGCGACGTCCTCACCGGCTTCCTCTCGGCCGACGAGGACGAGGCGTACGGCCGCCCCGTCGGCGTCGCGGTCGCCACCGACGGCGCGCTCCTCGTGGCCGACGACGTGGGCGACGTGATCTGGCGCGTCTCGCGGGCGGACTGACCCCGTCCACGCCGACGGATGCCGGGCCCAGGGGACGCGGCGAAAGCGGTTCCGACGGTCGGGCCGTCCGTAAACTCCCATCGACACACGATCGGATTCCATGCGCCTCGGCCTTTCCCTCCTCGCCGTCCTCGCCCTCAGCCTCGCGCCGGCGGCCCAGCAGCAGCTCACGACGCCGCGCGTCAGCCCGCACGCGAGCGTGAGCCAGACGGTCGGCCTGACCGAGCTGACGGTCGACTACCACCGCCCGGCCGTCAACGACCGGCGGATCTGGGGCGACCTCGTGCCCTACGGCGAGGTCTGGCGCGCGGGCGCCAACGAGAACACCGTCTTTGAGACGTCGACCGACGTCCGGGTCGAGGGCGAGACGCTGCCCGCCGGCCGCTACGGCTTCCACACGATCCCGGACGAGGACGCCTGGACGATCATCTTCTCGACGGTCTCGTCCGCCTGGGGCTCGTACTCCTACGACCCGGCCGAGGACGCGCTCCGTGTGACCGTGACGCCGCGCCCCGGCCCGTTCACCGAGCGCCTCGGCTTCCGGTTCGACGCGCCCGACGAGACGTCGGCGACGCTCGTGCTGGCGTGGGACGAGCTCGAGGTGCCGGTCCGCCTCACGACCGACACGCCAGCCATCGTGCTGGCGAACATGGAGCGCGAGCTCCGCGGCGTGGCCGGGTTCTACTGGGAGGGCTGGGACCAGATCGCCCGCTACGCCCTCGACACCGGCCGCCGCACCGAGGACGCCCTCGCCTGGGCCGAGCGCTCCCGCGAGGTCCGCCCGACGTTCGCCAACACGATGACCGTCGCCGCCGCCCTCGACGCCCTCGGCCAGGCCGACGAGGCCGCCGAGGCACGCACGGCCGCGTTCGGCCTGGCGACCGAGGACGAGGTCCGCGCCTACGCCCGCGAGCGCCGCCGCGCCGGCCGCGCGGACGAGGCCGAGGCCGCCCTGGCGCGGCTCGACGAGATTCCCTAGCGGCTCTGCCCGCCTCGGCGTCGAGGCGGGCAGAGGCGGGGGGTGCGCGACGGCGCCGGTACGGGGTGCCACGCGGCTGACACCGCCCCCCGTCATCTTGCCGCCGGACTTCCCCAGCCGGCGATGACCCGCTCTTCCGTCCCCGCCCTCCAGCGCGCCCTCGACCGCTTCGAGGCGGCCCCCACGGACCGCACGATGGCGCACCTCGCGGACTACTCGTTCCGCTTCGACGCCGCCGCGCCGCGCCCGGCCGTCGACCGCCCGACGGGCCCCGGCGACGCGTGGACGCTCGCCCAGACGCTGCAGGAGATCCGGTACCGGAACGCCCGCCTCGTCCGGACCACGCGCGGGCTCCGCGTCCGCCACGCCCACCGGATGCTCGAGCTGAGCGCGGCCGTCCGCCGCCACGCCGAGGCCGTCGGGCTCTGGCTCGACCTCGACCGCCCGGAGCCCGCCCACGGCTGGGACGACGAGGTCACGCTCCAGGCCGCGTGGTTCCGCGCCCGCCTCTCGGGTCCGCAGACGCCGCTTGCGCTCCGCCCCGGCGTCGCCATCACCGACTGGCCGACGTTCTCGGCGTCCGTCGAGGGCCGGCTGGCGGAAGGCCCCGCCGCGCCGTGCGCCGACGGCCTCCGGCGCGACCTCCGCGACCTGTACCAGCGCTACACCCGGACCGACGTCCGACCGCTCGTCCGCCGGGCCCCGGCCAAGGCCGCGTGACATTCGGGGCGTCTCCCCACAACCGCGCTCGAAGCACGCCGTCGGTCGGCGGTAGTTTGGCGGCCCCATTTCTACGGACCCCGCCATGTCTGCCCTCCCGACGCTCGACCTCCACCCGTTGCCCGAGAAGCAGCGGCTGATGTTCTACGGCGCCCTGTTCGCCATGTCCGCCGCCGACCGCGACATGGACGAGAGCGAGGACGACCGGATCTTCGAGTCCCTCGACCTCGGCGACCTGTCGGGCGAGGCCCGCAAGCAGGTCTTCCAGCTCGCCATCCAGCCGCCGCCGCTGGAGCGCTGCCTGCTCCAGTTCCGCGACGCCGACCTCGAGCTCCGGCGCGCGCTGATGCTCAACCTCATCGACGTCGTCCTCGCCGACGGGCTCATCGAGCCGGCCGAGCACGTTGGGCTCCACGAGGCCCGCGAGGTCCTCGGCCTCGACCGCGACGACATGGCGCACCTCCACGACGTGGCGTTCTCGGCCCAGGGCGCCGACGTCCAGCGGCCCATCTCCCCCGCCCCGCTCTCGCAGGGCGACGCGTAGGCCCGCCCGCCTCGGCTCCGTTTAGGAGGTCCCCGAGGCGGGGCCGTCCGCGGGCGTCCGGCCCGAGTACGGCGCGGGATCCCGCGTGACCGCGATCGGGTGGACGTCGTCGGTCTGCTCGCCCACCGTCGGCGTCGTGTCGCCGTCCCCGGGCGGGTCCTCCCGGATGCCCTCGCCGACCTTTTCGGCCCAGGCCTGCGTGAACTCGGCGCCGACGAGCACGATGAGAGCCGAGTAGTAGATCCACACGAGGAGGAGCGCCAGCGACCCGGCCGCGCCGAACGCCGAGCCCGGCTCTGCCCGGCCGAGGTAGAACCCGATCGCGGTCTTGCCGAGCGTGAACAGGAGCGCCGTCACGACCGCGCCCACGGCCACGTCGCGCCACGAGATCTCGGCGTCGGGGAGGTAGCGGAACAGGACGGCGAACAGCGCCGCCGTCACGCCGAAGCTGACGACGAGGTTGAGGATCTGGACGCCGGTCCCGACGACGCCCTCGCCCGCGACGGAGGCCGCCGCGTCGCCGACGGCCGCCAGCACGGAGCTGATGACGAGCGAGACGAGGAGGAGGAACGCGACCGTCAGCACCATCCCGAACGACAGGACGCGCTTGAAGATGAGCGAGAGGAGCGGCCCCCGCTCGTCCGCCGCCTCGACCTCCCACGCCCGGTTGAGCGCCTTCTGGAGTTGGCCGAACGCGCCCGTCGCCCCGAAGAGGAGCGCCGCGATCCCGCCCAGCTTGGCGCCGAGGCCGGCGCCCAGCGTGCTCGCGTTCTCGATCATGGTCCGCACGGCGTCCGCGGCGTCGGCCCCGACGGCCGAGCCGACCTGCGACGTGATCATCTCGGTCACCGCGGCCGGCCCCATGAACGCGCCCGCCAGCGCCACGATGAGCACGAGAAGCGGCGGTAGCGAGAACACGGTGTAGTACGCGATCGCGGCGGCCAGCGACGGCACGTCGTCGTCGCCGACCTCGTGGACGGTGGCCGCGACGAGAGTTTTGAAGAGGGGCCAGGAGATGGCCATGGTGCAGGAGGAGATTTCGAGAGAGGGGCCCGTACGGAACGCGCCGGGGCCGCTCCCGTTCGCCCCCTCCCCACCTCTCCGGC
>JAAXJP010000494.1 GCA_012269805.1 Rubrivirga sp. | reverse complement strand
GGCACGGGGCTCGATCACGCCGCGCTCCACGTCTCCGACCTGAGCGCCAGCGTCGCGTTCTTCGAGCGGGTGTTCGGGCTCGACGAGATCCCGGCACCCGGCGACCCCGAGGTCATCCGGTGGCTCGGCCTCGACGGCGCCGAGCTCCACCTGATCCGCTACGACGGCGACGTGCCGGCGACCACGAAGGCCGTCCACTTCGCGCTCCGCGTGCCCGACCTCGACGCGCTCGTGGACCGGGTCGAGGCGCTCGGCGTGCCGTACTCCGACTGGCCCGGCGCGCCGTCGGCGCTGAGCGTCCGCGGCGACGGGGTCCGCCAGATCTACGTCCGGGACCCCGACGGCTACTGGATCGAGGTCAACGACGTCACCCGCTGACATGCACCGACTCCTCCCCTTCCTCCTGCTGACCTTCGCGCTCGGCGCGTGCAGGTCGTCCCGGCCGGGCGCGGAGGCCGAGCCGGTCCGCGTGATGTCGTTCAACATCCGGGTCGACGTGGCCTCCGACGGGGCGGACGCGTGGCCGAACCGCGTCGAGGCCGTCGCCGCCACAATCCGCGAGGCCGACGTGGTGGGCGTCCAGGAGGCGACGCCGGCCATGCTCGACACGCTCATGGCACGGCTCCCGGAGTTCCGACGGTTCGGCGTCGGGCGCGGCGCCGACGGCGGCGGCGAGCAGAGCGCGATTCTCGTCCGCCGCGACCGGTTCGACGTCGTCGCAGGCGGGACGTTCTGGCTCTCCCCCACCCCGTCCGAGGCGGGCAGCGTCGGGTGGGACGCCGCCCTCCCGCGCATCGCCACGTGGGCCCGCCTCGACGACGCCCGCGGCCCGACGTTCACGGTCGTCAACACGCACTTCGACCACGTCGGCGAGACGGCCCGTCGGGAGAGCGCGGCGCTCATCGCCGAACGCGCGCCGCGACTGGCCGAGGGCGGCCCGCTTGTGGTCACGGGCGACATGAACGCCACGCCCGACACCGACGCCTACGCCGCGCTGGCGGCCGTGCTCGGCGACGCCCGGCTCGTCTCCGAATCGCCTGCGCAGGGCGGAGACGCGACGTGGAACGCCTTCGGAAACGCGACCGACGACCGGCGCATCGATTACGTGTTCGTGGGCGACGGCGTTCGCGTCCTCCGGACGGCCACGCTGGACCGGACGATCGGCGACGTGCTCGGGACGGACGACCCGCGCCTCCCCTCCGACCACCACGCCGTGACGGCGACGCTCGCCTTCTGACGTGCCCGAGCCGCCCGACAACCACGTCTAGCCGACGAGCCGGGCCGAGGCGCGTGGCCTGAGACGCACCACGACCACGACGCGGCCGTCAAGCTCGTCCTCTACACAAAGCGACCGGCAAGCCCACGCTCACCGTCAACGAGTCCGTACGGAGGCCGTCGCCTTCGGGTCGATCGACGGCACGCCGAACAAGATCGACGCCGGGCGGTCGGCGCGGCGGGGCGCCCCACGGGAAGCGGGCCCGAACCGGTCGTGCCGGAGCAAGGAGCGCGCGGGGCGGATAGAGCGGCCCGGCCGGATGGCCGAGGCGGGCCGGGCCGCCGTCGACGCGCCGAAGCACTCCCGAGTGGATCCGTGATGCTAAACGGGCTGAGACGCGGGACGGGCGAATCGACAAGACGGCCCGGCTGGCGCAGCCAGGCAGGCGCGCGAACCAGTGGCCGCCCGAGGGGTAGGCGCCAGCTGCCTTCACCACCGTCCCCCATGGCTCGCCTCGGTCTTCTCGTCGTCCTCTTCGCGGGCTGCGCCTCCGCTCCGCCCGCCCCTTACGTTCACCCGACCGCCGCGGACGTGGCTCCCGACGAGATCGCCCTCCGCGAGATCCGCGACGGCGTCTGGGTCCACGTCTCGACCTCCGACCTCGGCAACGGGCTGATCTACCCGTCGAACGGCCTCGTCGTGCGCGACGGAGACGGCGTGTGGCTCGTCGACACGGCGTGGGGCGAGGCGGCGACCGCTGCGCTCCTCGACGCCGTGGCGGCCGAGGTCGGGCTCCCCGTGCGGGGCGCCGTCGCGACGCACTTCCACGACGACCGCGTCGCGGGCGCCGACGTGCTCCGCCAGCGCGGCGTGCCGGTCTACGCGTCGTCGCTGACGCGCCGGCTGGCGGCGGCCGAGGGCAACGCCGTCCCGTCCGACTCGCTCGCGGGGCTGACCGTCCCCGGCACGGCCGTCCGCCTCGGGCCACTGGAGGTGCTGTACCCCGGTGGCGGCCACGCTCACGACAACCTCGTGGTGTACGTCCCCTCGGCGCGCATCCTGCACGGCGGCTGCGCCGTCCACGAGATGGCCCGGACGCACGCCGGCAACGTCGCCGACGCCGATCTGAGCGCGTGGCCGGGGTCGCTCCGTCTCGTCCGCGAGCGGTACCCCGAGGCCGAGGTCGTCGTCCCTGGCCACGGCCTGCCCGGGGGCACGGAGCTGCTGGACCACTCGATCGCGATCGTCGAGGCCACGCAACAGGAGTAGGCCGCGGTCCGTACCACTCACCCGCTGCCCGCCGCCACCATGACCCGCGTCTTCAGCCATCCCGACCCCGCCATCACGCACCTCGTGCTCAACCGCCTCGAGCAGCTCGGGGTCGACGCGGTGATTCAAGGGGAGGCCAACGGGCGCGGGATGGGCGAGGTCCCACCGATCGCCGCGTGGTCCGAGGTCTGGGTCGCCGACGGCGCGTCGCTGGCGGACGTCGAGGCGGCGGTCGCCGAGGTCACCGCAGAGCCCGAGGCCCCGCCCGCGTCTTGGACGTGCCCGACGTGCGACGAGGTCGTCGGCGGCCAGTTCAACGTGTGCTGGGCCTGCGGGACGTTCGCACCCGACGCGGCGTAGCCTTCCCGCCTCGGCGTCGAGGTCGGCGTGAGGAGGTGTAACCCGCCGGGGAGGGCGTGCGTCGCCGGGAGGAGCCCCCGCCCGTCCGATGCGCATCGCCGCCGCCCTCGTCCTCCTCCTCCTCGCCGGCTGCGCGTCGTCCCCGGTCGAGCCGCCCGACACGGAGGCGGCGTCGGTCCCGCTCCTCGCGCCCGGCCTGACGCTCGGGACCAGCCTCTACGGCGGCGGGGTGCCCGCGGACCTGGAAGCGGGTCCGCTCGCGACGCTCGAGTCCGCCGCCGACCGCGGGCTCGGGGGCTTCACGGTCTACGTCGAGTGGGCCGACCTCGAGCCCGAGCCCGGCCGCTACACGCTCGACGGCCTCGCCGCGACGCTCGACGACCTCGCCCGCCTCGGCCTCGTCCCGCTCGTCAACGTCACCGTCGGCGACTCGGACGGCCTGAGCCTCCCGGCCGGCGTCCCGGACGCCGAAGCCCTCGACGCCCCCGCGGTCACGGGCCGGTTCGGCCGGGTCCTCGACCGCCTCGTCCCACTCCTCGTCGATCGGGGCGGCTTTTTCCTCGGGTTGGGCAACGAGGTGGGCGAGGTCCTCGATGCCGACGTCGGCGCCCGTGAGGCCTACGCCCGGTTCGTCGAGGCCGCGCGGGTGCACGCCCACAGCGTCGAGCCCCGCCTCGCCGTCGGCGTCACGCTCACGGTCGGCACCATCCGCAACCGCACGCCGACCTACCGCGCCATGCGGGCCGTCTCCGACGTCATCGCGTTCAACCACGGGCCCATCCGGCCGGACTTTTTCGTCCTCGACGTCGACGAGATCACGGACGACTTCCGCGAGGTCCTTACCGCCGCCGGCGACGGGCCGATCCTGATCCAGGAGCTGACCTGCCCCAACGCAGAGTCGATGGGCGCTTCCGACGCGTGGCAGGCCACCTGCTTCCGCGAGCTTCTCTCCGTGATCGCCGAGACGCCCCGCGTCCGGTTCGCGGCCGTGTTCACGTTCCTCGACTTCGACGAGCCGACGTGCCGGCTCATCCAGGACGTGCTGCTGGAGAGCGACCGCAGCGACCTCCCTCCCGACGTCGCGCAGCGGCTCCGCGACTACTTCTGCGCCCTCGGCGTGGTCGATGTGGACGGCACGCCCGCGCCGGCCTGGGAGGTCATCATCGAGGCCGCCGAGGCGGCACGGTAGCCAGTCGGGTCAGCCGGCGAGGTCGGCCGCGAGGAGGCCGTACATCGCGCTGTCCTTCCACGAGCCGAACGTGAACCACCGCTCGCGGAAGTACCCCTCGCGCTGGAACCCGAGCCGCTCCAACAGACGGATCGACGCCTCGTTCTCGGGGTCCACGTCGGCTTCGACGCGGTGGAGGGCCATCTCACGGATCCCGAACCGGATCGCCGTCCGGACCGCGTCCGACGCCAGGCCCCGCCCCGCGTGGTCGGGCCGGAGGATGAAGCCAATGTCAGCCCGGCGGTTCTTCTGATCCCACGAGCCGAGGGTCGTCGTCCCGACGAGGCGGTCGTCCGCGGGCTCGGTGATGGCCCACTGGAAGAGCGACCGGTCCCGAGTGCCCGCCTCGATGCCCTCACGGTACTGGCGGGCCGCGGCGAGGTCGGCCAGCGGCCCGTGGCTCCAGTAGCGGAGGTGGTGGGCGTCACCGAAGACGGCCAGCAGGTCGGGGTCGTCGGGCGGGCGGATGGCGCGGAGGCGGACGCGCGTGCCGTCGAGCGCTGGGAGGCCGCCGGCGAAAGGGTCGCGGGAGTCGGTCATGCCGAAAGATCGGGCCGCGCGCGTCCCGACGTCGGCACCCGATCACCGGGGTGGGGCGAGCCCCCAGCCCTCCATACGCCATCCCTTGGATCGGCTTCAGCGGACCACAACTGCGGAACGCCAGGGCGCGACGGTTCTTCCACTCGCCCCTCATCACCACCCCTCTCCCATGTTTTACCACGACGGCGGGAAGCTCCAGTACGAAGTCAAAGTCGAGAAGCCGAACCCGCTCTTCGCCAAGGCCCTCCAGCAGGCCATCGGCGGGATCCAGGGCGAGATCCGCGTGTGCCTCCAGTACCTCTTCCAGGCGTGGGGCGCCCGGGGCCCGGCCAAGTACCGCGACATGCTCCTCGAGACCGGGACCGAGGAGATGGGCCACATCGAGATGCTCGCGACGGCGGTCGCGCTCAACCTCGAAGGCGCCCCGCTCGAGCAGGACAAGGCCGCCGAAGACCCGATGGTCGCCGCCGCCCTCGGCGGGATGAACATCCAGCACGTGATCACGACGACGATGGCGGCCATGCCCGTCGACGCGTCGGGCGTCCCGTTCAACTGCTCGCACGTCTACGCCTCGGGCAACGTCGCCGCCGACATGATGGCCAACGCCGTCGCCGAGTCGACGGGCCGGATGCTGGCCTGCCAGCTCTACAAGATGACCGATGACCCGGGCATGAAGGACATGCTCTCGTTCCTCGTCGCCCGCGACACGATGCACCAGAACCAGTGGCTCGCGGCCTGGGAGGAGCTCGGCGGCCGGGAGAACCACCCGATCCCGAACAACTTCGACCAGAGCATCGAGCCCGACGAGTTCAACTACTCGTTCCTCACGTTCGGCAAGGACGACTCGGTCCCGCAGCCGACCGGCCGCTGGTCCGAGGGCCCGAGCGTCGACGGGAAGGGGACGTTCTCGATCGAGCGGATGACGCCGCGCGGTGAGAAGCCCGACCTCGGCAAGGCCAGCCCGAAGGCGTCGGTCCAGAAGGCGCAGGAGTCGACGGCCGAGAAGATCATCGACAAGGTGACGCCGAGCTGACCCCCGGCTCCGTCTCGATTCGGCCGCCCGGCTGCGT
>JAAXJP010000391.1 GCA_012269805.1 Rubrivirga sp. | reverse complement strand
GTCTCGAACCCGCTCGACGTCATGACCTACGTGGCGTACATGGAGTCGGGCTTCCCGAGCCAGCGCGTGATGGGCATGGCCGGCGTGCTCGACACGGCGCGCTACCGGGCGTTCCTCAAGATGGAGCTCGGCGTGTCGGTCCGCGACATCCAGGCCATGCTCCTCGGCGGCCACGGCGACTCGATGACGCCGCTCCCCCGCTTTACCACGATCGGCTCGCAGCCGGTCACCGACCTCATCGAGGAGTCCCGCCTCGACGAGATCATCGAGCGGACCAAGAAGGGCGGCGGCGAGATCGTCGGCCTGATGGGCACGAGCGCGTGGTACGCCCCCGGCGCCGGCGCGGCCGAGATGGTCGAGGCCATCGTCAAGGACTCGAACCGCGTGCTCCCGGCCGCGGCGTGGGTCACGGGCCAGTACGGGCTCGAGGACCTGTTCATCGGCGTCCCGGTAAAGCTCGGCACGGGCGGCATCAAGGAGATCGTCGAGCTCGACCTCAACGAGAAGGAGTCGGCCGACATGCAGGCCTCGGGCGCCCACGTCCGCGAGGTCATCGAGGCCTACCAGAACCTGCCGAAGGACGACGCCTAAGCGGGCACGTCCGTCGGCTTCCCGAGGCGGGGCGGCTCCCACGACGGGGGCCGCCCCGCTCGTCGTTGCGGGCGGGGCGCGGGGCCGCCGCGGGCACCCCCCCTCGCCTCGGCGCTTGAGCGAACGCGCCCGAGATCGGTGGGTCCGCGATACACTGCGGGACTATGTGGACCGTCGCCTTCGCCCTGCTCGCGTTCCTCGTCGTCTTCCCGGCGTTCTGGTCGGGGGTCGTGTGGCTCGTGGGACAGGTCGGGTGGCGCCGCCTCGCACGGGACTACGAGACCGACGCGCCGATCACCGGCCGGACGTTCCGGATGGCGAGCGCGTCGATCGGGTGGGCGACCTACAGCAACACGCTCACGGTCAGCATCGAGCCGGGCGGCCTCCGGCTCGCGCCGATGCTCCTGTTCCGGCCCGGCCACCCGCCCGTGCTCATCCCGTGGGACGACATCGAGGGCATCCGCCCGCAGACGCTCCTGTGGCACACGAGCTACGCGCTCGACGTCGCCGCGTCGCAGCCTCTCACCGTCCGCGTGCCGGAGCGGGTCGTCCGAGCGATCCGCGACGAGCTCGCCGAAGCCCCCGTCAGCTGACGCCGGCCCACCGGCGGACGGCGGCCGCGAACGCCGCGAACGCCTCCGCCCCCGCCTCGGCGACCCGGAAGGGGAAGGGTCGGGCCGACGTCTTGAGGGTCAGCGTGGGGAGGCGCCCCTTGCGGCCGGGTTCGAACGCGGTCACGTCGGAGGGGCCGAACCGGAAGCTGCCCTTCTCGTCGGCGAGGGCCGCGTGCCCGCGCTCGGCCAGCCGGGCGAGACCGGCGTCGATCTTGGCCCCGTACCGCTTCTCGATCGCCCGCAGCGCCGGCTGGGCGGCGGCCGTCCCGAGGGCGGCGCCGGCCCGGGCCACGAGGTCGACGCCGCCCGAGCCGCTTTCGACGTGGGCGACGTACCCCGACGCGTCGGCGCCCGGGCCCATCGCCGGCCCGAGGCGGACCACGTAGAGGGCGTCGTCGGTGAGGGCGAGGGAGTAGGTGGCGGCCCACCGGAAGCCGGAGGCGAGCGTAGCGACGGGTTCGATGCGGGCAGTCATGGGGCGTTGGAGGTGTCCAGCTCTTCCTCCGGAAACGGACGAACGGCTGGATCACGAACCCCCGCGACGGGCGGCCCCTCGCTAGCGGACCACGGCGAACCGCCGCGTCCACTGGCGGCCGGCGGCCTGGAGGCGGACGAGGTAGAGACCCGGCGCCCGACCCGGACCAACCGTCCACTCGACGGACCGCTCGCCGGCCTCCTGGACGTCGTCGACGAGCGTCGCGACGCGGCGGCCGAGGACGTCGAGCACCTCGACCCGGACCGGCCCCGACCGGCCGAGGCGGTAGCCGATGCGGACGGAAGCCGCGGCGGGATTCGGGGAAGGCAGCCCCACCCCCCACCCAGCGTTGGGTGGGCCGGCCTCGGCCGTCTCGCGGGCGTCGAGCCGGTGGATCCGCAGACCCGCCGCGAACCCGATCCCCCCGTCCACGAACCGGAACCGGTTGACGTTCGGGTCGAGCTCTCCCGACGACGGGATCTGGGTCCAGGTCTGGCCGCCGTCGGTCGTCCTGGAGGTCGTTCCCCGCCCGCTGACCCACCCGACGTCCGGCGTCACAAAGCCGACGCCCTGCATGCTCCCGCTCCCGGCGTTCGGGATCGAGAGGCCCTCCCACGTCCGGCCGCCGTCGGTCGTCTTGAGGAGGTGGGCGGTGCTCGACCCGCTGCGCTTCTCGATCGACATGTACCCGACCTCCGGGGTGGGGAACGAGAGCTTCCATCCCCACGCCGGCGCCACGTCCGCCGTGTGGCGGACGGTCCACGTCTGGCCGCCGTCCTCGGTCCCGATCACACGGGGCCGGATGGCGTCGCTGGCGAACGACCCCGTCCCCCCGACCACGAGCCCGCGTCGCTCGTCGAAAAAGTGCACGTCGATGGCCGTGCTGAGGAGCGGGACCAGCGACGACGACGCCCACGTGCCGCCGCCGTCCGTCGTCTTGAGGAGCGTCGCCGGGCCGTTGTACTGGCCGGCGCCGTAGACCACCCGCTCCGACACGGCGAACAGGCTGCACACGCCGCCCTCCAGCGCGGGCTCGATCCGGCCGGTCACGTCGGCGAAGGTGAGCCCCCCGTCGCGGGTCTCGTACAGCTTGGTGGGGCTGCTCAGCACGCCGACCCACCCGAGGTCCTGCGAGGCGAACGCCGTGCTTCGGAGGTAGCCGCCGAGCGTCGCCGTCTGGGCCCAGGTGGCCCCGCCGTCCGTCGTCCGGTGGACCCGCCCGGCGCCGTCGACGGACCAGCCCGTGTCGGCGTCCGGGAAGGCGATGTCCTCGATCCGGTACTGGTTGGACGGCGAGCCGTCGAGCTCGACCCAGTGGGGCTGAGCGGAGGTCGCGGCGGTGAGGAGGGCCCCGGCGACGAGGACGCCGAGGCGGGCAGGGACGGGCACGGGCTACGGGGGGCGGGGCGGCATGAACCGCAGGCCCGCGGTCGAGGGCAAGGCAGATCTCGCCCTCTGCCTGGACCTCTGCCGCGCTCGACGGCAGGAGGTACACCCTCATAGCCGAGCACAGCGCCGGGGCTGAGGTAGACAGGTGGACGGGCACACCAGAGGACCGAAGAGCCGCAGGGAACGCCATTCGCCGCGTCCGCGAACACGCCCCGTGCCCTCCGACCTCGCCCTCCGCCGCACGCTCACCGTCCGCTCGCCGGCCGACGGCGAGAAGCTCGTCCTCGTCAAAAAGCGCGGCGAGTCGATCGAGCACGTCCTCATGAAGGCCGCGCTGTGGGCGCTGTACCGGCCCGCCTATCCCGACGTCCGCGTCGAGGTCCCCATCGGCGACGCGTACAAGCCGGACCTCGTCGCCCTTCGCCCGCCGCCCGGTGGGCTGGCGTACGGCGACCCTGAGCCCGTCTTCTGGGGCGAGGCCGGGAAGGTGTCGGCGCAGAAGTGGGCGTCGCTCCTCCGGCGGTTTCCCGACACCCACTTCGCGCTGGCCCGGTGGAACGAGCGGCTGGCCCCGCACGCGACCATCATCCGGAAGGCGCTCGACGGCCGGCCGCGCCGCGCGCCCGTCGACCTCGTCCGCGTGCCCGACGACATCGAGCGCTACGTCGAGCGCGACGGGACGTTGGCCCTATCCTTCGACGACGTCGAGCGGGTCCGGCTGGAGTCCGGAGACGCCTGACGCGCCTGGACCGGTCCCGGCCCCATCCTTCTGCGCATGAGCGAGATCCTGCCCTCCGAGCGCGTCGTCCTGGTCGACCCCACCGACCGCGAGATCGGGACGGCCGAGAAGCTGGCCGTCCACCGCGACGGGCGGCTCCACCGGGCCGTCTCGGTGTTCCTGTTCGACGACCGGGGCCGGTGGCTCCTCCAACGCCGGGCCGACGGGAAGTACCACTCGCCCGGGCTGTGGTCGAACACGGCGTGCACGCACCCGCGCCCCGGCGAGGCGCCCCCGGACGCGGCCTCCCGCCGCCTCGACGAGGAGATGGGCGTCCGCTGCCTCCTCCAGCCCGCCTTTGCCCGCGTGTACCGGGCCGAGCTCGTCGGGCCCGAGCGGCTCGTCGAGCACGAGCTCGACCACGTGTTCGTCGGCCGGTTCGAGGGCGCGCCCGTCCCGGCCGCCGCCGAGGTCTCCGGCTGGGAGTGGGCCGACGCCGACGTCCTCCGCGCCGACGTCGAGACGCGCCCGGAGCGGTACACGCCGTGGTTCCGGCTGTTTCGGGACGAGGTGGAGCGGGCCGCGCGCGGCTTTGGCGCGGCGTAACACGCCCGACGGCGGGCCGTAGGGAAACACGCCCTTCGCCCCTCGCCCGTCCCATGCCCGGACCTCGCGCCGCCCTCGTCTCCACCGTCGTCACGTACAACTTGCGGCTGTGGCTGGCGAGCCTCGTCGCCGCGTTCCTGGTCCCGCTGTCGTTCGCGCTGCTCGTGCTCGACCTCGCGCTGGGCCGGGCCGACTCGCCCGACGCGTTCTCCCGGCAGCTCCTCCGGGCCAGCGCCCGGATGGAGGCCCTCATCGACGTCCACGGCGACCTCACGGACGTCCGCGTGACGGAGGACGAGCGCCGCGAGGCCGTTCCCGCCTAGCGCCCCGGTCCGCCTCGCCGCCCCGGGCGGACCGAGTCAGGAGCGGCCGGAGGAATCCCGGTGGGCGGCGTATCACCTTGCGCCCATGGCGTTTCCGGCCTCCGCTCCGTCGGTCCCCGTCGCCCGCACCATGCGCGTGCGGCCGGCGCCGTGGCCCCTCGTGCGCGCCGCGCTCGCCGTGGCGGCGCTGTGGGCCGTGCCGGCCGTCATCGCGCTCGGGCAGATATCGACCGAACAGATGCGCGCGGGCCAGCCCGTCGCCTGGCGCGCGGCGCTCTGGACGACGCTCCCGAACTGGGTCTTGTGGGCGCTCCTCACGCCGCCCGTCGTGTGGCTCGCCGCGCGCGGCGAGCCTGGGTCGGCACCCGTCTGGCAGGTCGTCGGCGCACGCTCTGCGGCCGGGACCTCGCCGTCCCGCTCCGGGCGCTGCTCGACGAGCGGCAGCAGCCCGAGCCCGCCGACCGGCTCCTCGTCCGCTCCGGCACGAAGCTCGTGGTCGTGCAGACGGCTCGAGTCGCCTGGACCGAGGCCGCGGGCGACTACGTCGCGCTCCACGTCGCGCCGCAGACGCACCTCCTGCGCGAGACCCTGACGGGACTGGAGGAGCGGCTCGGCGGCCGGCGGTTCGTCCGGATCCACCGCTCGGCGATCGTCCAGGTCCACCGCGTCCGCGACGTGAAGCTGACGGCGGCGGGCGAGGCGACGGTCCGGCTCCGCGACGGGACGGAGGTCCGCGCGAGCCGGCGGTACTGGAAGGGCCTCGAGGCCCGGCTCGGCGGCGCGGCCTGACCCGGACCGCCTCGGGGGCGAGGCCGACCGGATCAGCGGCGGATCTCCCCATCGACCGTGGGGGGCACGGCGGGTAGCTTGCGCGCGTTGGCGTCTTGTCCCCCCACCGCCTGCCCGATGCCCCGCGCCCGGCTCCTCGCCGCCGCCCGACTGGTCCGCCGCGGCCCCGGCCGGTGGGTCG
>JAAXJP010000710.1 GCA_012269805.1 Rubrivirga sp. | reverse complement strand
CCCCCGGGCCGTCGCCCGCCGTCCGCGGAGCGTGGTGGGTCGAGGGGCCGGACGTACGTTGGCCCGGGTCCTTCCCCCGCTCGCCGTGCTCCGCTCCGCCGTTCTCGCCGTGTCCCTCCTCGTCGGCCCGGCCGCGGCGCAGACGCTCGCCCTCACCGGCGCGACGGTCTACGACGGCACCGGCGGCGCCCCGCTGGCCGCCGCCACCATCGTGGTCGAGGACGGACGGATCGCCTGCGTCGGCCCTGCCTGCAGCGTCCCCGAGGCGGCCGAGGCCGTCGCCCTCGGCGGCCGGTTCGTGACGCCCGGCCTCGTCGCCGCCCACGTCCACTACGCGCAGACGGGGTGGCTCGACGGGCGCCCCGACAGCCAGATCGGGACCGACGGCGTCTACGACTACGACGCGCTCCAGGCGTCGCTGGAGGCCGACCCCGACCGCTGGCACCGGGCCTACCTCTGCGCGGGCGTCACGGCGGTCTTCGACCCCGGCGGCCTTCCGTGGACGCTCGGCGTCGAGGCGGGCACCGCCGGGAGCACGACGCGCCCGCACGTGAGGGCGGCCGGCCCGCTCATCACGCACTACGAGCCCATCTTTCCGATCCTCTCGGCAGGCGGCGAGGGCACGTTCCTGCCGATGTCGACGGATGCCGAGGCCGTCGCGAGCGTCCGCCAACTGGCCGCGATGGGGGCGCGGGCGGTGAAGGTGTGGTACCTCGACCCGCCGCCCAGCCAGCGCGACGCGCTCGACGCCCGGCTCCTGCGGATCGGGGAGGCGGCCCGCGAAGAAGGGCTCCCGCTCATCGTCCACGCGACGGAGCTCGAGAACGCGAAGGCCGCCCTCCGGGCCGGCGCCGCGATGCTGGTCCACAGCGTCGAGGACGCGCCGGTCGACGACGAGTTCGTCCGCCTCGCCGGCGCCGCGGGCACCGTCTACGCGCCGACCCTCCGGGTCGGGCGGAACTGGCGCCGGGCCGTCGCGAGCGCCGCGCTCGGCGTGGCCGTCGAGATCGATGACCCCAACGGCTGCGTCGACGCCGAGACGCGGCGCGTGATCGCCGGCGCGCCGGCACTCCGCGAGACGCTCCCCGACGCCCGGCGCGACGCCAGGCGCGCGTTCGCCTCGCTCGTGGCGGCCGGGCACGAGGAGGCACGGATGGCCGCCAACCTCGCGCGCGTCCACGCCGCCGGCATCCCCGTCGTGCTCGCGACCGACGCCGGCAACCCGCTCACGCTCCACGGACCGTCGGTCTATGCCGAGCTGGAGGCGATGGAGGCCGCGGGCCTCGCGCCCGCCGACGTGCTCGTGGCCGCGACCCGCAACGGCGCCGCGATGATGGGCCGGCTCGGCGACTTCGGGACCGTCGAGCCGGGCAAGCTGGCCGACCTCGTCGTCCTCGCCGCCGACCCCGGTGCCTCGGCGAGCGCGTTCCGGAGCATCACGCACGTGGTGCGGGGCGGCGCGCTCCACGCCGTCGCCGACCTCGCCGCGGAGTGAGCCGGGGCGGCGTCCGGCTCGGGGCACGAGTGGAGGCGGGCGAGACGTCTATCTCCCTGCTGCCGACCGTCCGTAACCGCGACGGGCCGCCGGCGTAGCCGCCTCGTCTCTCCTCACCCCCGCCCGATGCCCCGTTCGCTGACTTTGTCGACCTCTCGGCTCCTTCCGCTCCTCCTGTTCCTGCTCGCCCCGCTGGCGCTCGCCCAGAGCCCGGTCGGCACGTGGACCATCGACCTGATCCCGCCGACGGGCGGCGACCCCTTCGACTCCGGCTTCCTGACCGTCCCTGCCGATGGCGAGACCGGCCGGTTCGTCCTCCTCAACAACCAGATCGACTCCGAAGTCGGTGGCGTGACCACGACCGCGAGCGGGGCCGACTTCACGGTGGAGGGCCAGCTCGTCACGCTCGGCGCGCCGTTCGTCTTCGAGGGGACGCTCGACGGCGACGCCTTCGAGGGCACGTTCGGCCTCGGGAGCAACCGGTTCGGCATCCGCGGCACGCGGGCCGAGGCCGGCGCCCTCGCCGACTACGAGGCCCAACAGGACGCGCTCCGCGCCGCCAACGCGCCCGAGCCGGTCGACCTCTTCGAGCCGTTCGAGCTCCCGACGCCCAACCGCTACCGCGCCGCCAGCGGCCGGCCGGGCCCCGACTACTGGCAGCAGCAGGCCGACTACGACCTCGAGGCCACGCTCGACGAGCAGACCCACACCCTGACCGGCACGGCCCGCCTGACCTACACGAACAACAGCCCCGAGGACCTCGACTACCTCTGGTTCCACCTCGAGCAGAACCTGTTCGAGGCCGACAGCCGCGGCGGCCCGATCACCGGCCGCGCGTCGTCGTCGCTGTCGGAGGAGCACGGCTACCGCCTCGGCACGATCACCGTCGACGGGACGCCCGTCGCACCGCTCGTGACCGACACCCGCATGCGGGTCGACCTGCCCGAGCCGGTTGAGGCTGGCGGCGGGCGCGTCGAGGTCGAGATCCCCTACTCGTTCGTGATCCCGGGCTCGCCGGGCACCCCGCGGATGGGCCGCCTCGAGACCGAGCGCGGCTGGGTCTACTCGATGGCCCAGTGGTTCCCCCGCGTGGCCGTCTTCGACGACGTCAACGGGTGGAACCACCAACCGTACCTCGGTTCCGGCGAGTTCTACCTCGACTACGGCGACGTCGAGATGACGCTGACCGTCCCGGCCAGTCACACCGTCGTCGCGACGGGCACGCTGCTCAACGAGGACGAGGTGTACTCCCGCGCGCAGCGCGAGCGCCTCGCGGAGGCCCGCCAGAGCGAGGAGGCCGTGATGATCGTGACCGCGGCCGACCGCGCCGCGGCGGCCGCGGCGGCCGGCACCAAGACGTGGCGCTTCCGCGCCGAGTCCGTCCGCGACGTGGCCTGGGGCTCGTCGGCGGCGTTCATGATCGACGGCGCCAACGCGGCCGTCACCCTCGACGACGGGAGCACGAACGACGTGCTCATCCTCAGCGCCTACCCCGAGGAGGGCGTCTCCGACGACCCCGAGAATCCGGGTTGGGAGGAGGCTACGCGCTACGGCCGCGCGAGCATCCTCAACAACTCGGTCTGGTACCCCTACCCGTACCCCGTCGCGATCAACGTGGCCAGCCACATCGGCGGGATGGAGTACCCGATGATCCACTTTTCCCGCGTGACGGCCCGCCACTACGGGCTGTTCGGGGTGATCGACCACGAGCTCGCCCACAACTGGTTCCCGATGATCGTCGGCTCCGACGAGCGGCGCCACCCGTGGATGGACGAAGGGTTCGACACGTTCATGAACGGGCCCTCGAACATCGCCTTCTACGACGAGGGCGACGACCCGTCGCTGCCCGGCTACGGCACGGGCGCCACGACGCGGGCCTCGCGCGTCTACCCGGAGAACATCGCCGCGGCCTTCCGGAGCAACGAGATCACGGTCGACGACGAGATCCTGACCTACCCCGACCAGCTCGAGGGCAACGAGATCGGGTGGAACCTCTACACGAAGCCGGGCGCTGGGCTCTACTACCTCCGCACGGCGATCCTCGGCCCGGAGCGGTTCGACGCGGCCTTCAAGGAGTACATCCGCCGCTGGGCCTTCAAGCACCCCCAGCCGGCCGACTTTTTCCGCACGGTGGAGGACGTCGCGGGCGAGGACCTCGACTGGTTCTGGCGCGGCTGGTTCGACACGCGCCACATGTACGACGCGGTCCTCGAGTCGGTCGCCGAGGCCGACGGGGTCGTCCGCGTGACGGTCGGGCAGAACGCCGGCCTCGTGTTTCCGACGGAGGTCGAGGTCGCGTTCACCGACGGCTCGACGGAGCGCGTGGCGGTCCCGGTCGAGGCCTTCGGCCGGACCGAGACGCTCACGGTGACGGTCGACGCCGACGGCCGGGCGGTCGAGCGGGCGACGCTCGACCCGGACGGGCTCCTGCCCGACGTCGACCGCGACAACGACGTGTTCGACGTCGGGCAGTAGGCCCGCCTCGGCCCGTCCGCGGGGCGCTCCGGTCCGGCCGGGGCGCCCCGTTTTTCGTCTCTAGCTCCCGCGCTGGCGCGACCGGCGCACACGAGGTCGGCGGTGGCCCACTCGGAGTACGAGAACAGATCGGCGAGGTCGTCCGGGTCAGGGGGCGTCGCGACGCGGTGCCTCCCGTCCATCACGCGGCCGTCGGCGCAGAGGAGGATGGGGAAGCGGAGGTCGGCCTCGGCGAGCAGCCGGGCGTGATCGGCCACGGCGCGGACGGTCGGCACGTCGTCCTCGACGCCGAACCCGTAGGGCTCGTCCGGCTGGCGGACGTGGTACTGCGTGCGGATGGCGGGTCTACTCGGCGGGGAAGAGGAACCGGAGCATGTCAGGCGCGCGCTCTGCCCAGGCGCGCGTGCTGTGCCCGGCCCCCTCGGCCTCGACGTAGCGGACGAGCGCCGCATCCCAGCCGGTCTCGACGAGGAGCGCCGCGAGGCGGCGGGCGTCAGGGACCATCGAGTCGCCCTCGTCGGTCCCGATGTCGACCCAGACGCGCTGGCCGGGCGGCGGCGTGGCGGCAGCGACGGCGTCGAGGATCGCCCCGTCGTCCCACCAGACCGACGGCGAGGCGACGAGGAGCCGGCCGAACACGTCGGGCCGGGTGATCCCGAGGTGCATCGTGATGAGGCCGCCGAGCGACGACCCGCCGAGGCCGGTGTGGGCGGCGTCGGGGAGCGTCCGGTAGCGGCCGTCGACGAGCGGCTTGACCGTGTCGGTGAGGAGGCGGCCGTAGGCGTTGCCGAGGCCGCCGGCCGGGGGGCGGGTGGCGGTCATCGCCGTCGCGAGGCCGTCGGCGTCGCGCTCCACCTCGACCGTGATGTCAGGCTCGATGTGGTACGTCCCGTCGGGCCGGGCTGTCACTGGCGAGACGCCGCCGGGGATCTCGGCGACGAGGCCGCCCTCGGTCTCGCGGAGGACGACGACCTCGCCAGCCTCGGAGGCGAACGCGCCGGTCGACGTCGCCAGCGGGCCGACGCCGGTGGGCGGCCCGGTCCGGCGCATCACGCGGCGCCACTGCCGGCGCGTCGGCGTGTACTCGTCCGTCCGGCGGTCCGTGTTGGCGACGCCGACGAGGATCACGGGCTCGATCTCGCCGGCCTCGAGGAGGGCCGTGGCCGCCTCGTCCATCCCCCACTCGGCGCCGGGCTGCGTCCCGAACACGCCGTCTCCGTCGTGGAGGTAGAGCACGGGGTAGCGGCGCTCGGGCTCGGCGTCGTAGCCGGGCGGGAGCCAGACGTGGATCGCGCGTGGCCCCAGGCCGGCGCCCTCGACGCCCTCGATCGTCTCTACGCGACCCGTGACCACGCCCGGCGGCGGCGCGACGCGGTCGCCCCACGCGAGCGCCAGGTCGGTCCCGCCGCGCCGGACGACGACGCGGTGGTTCTCGCCCTCCTGCCAGCCGCCGTTCGGGTTGTCGGCGCCGTCGACCTTGATCTTGAGCTCGACGATGAGGCTGTCGCCATCGAGAGCGAACGGGACGGCGAGGGCGTAGAGCCCGTCGCCGTCGGGGTCGGCGGCCGGGAGCGTGGCGCCCCACGAGAGCGGCGCGCGGTCGCCCCGGAGGCCGACCGCCTCGGTGGCCGGGTCGAGCCACCCGTCGGCGATGGGCGGGCGGCGGGCGAGCGTGGCGCGGAGCGCGGCCGGCTGCGCCGAGGCGGAGGCGGCGAGGACGGCGACGAGGAGACCGAGG
>JAAXJP010000622.1 GCA_012269805.1 Rubrivirga sp. | reverse complement strand
CCGCACCCGGCGACCGCCAGGGCGGAGAGGACGAGGACGGCGAGTCGGAGGGGCATCGGGCGGGGCGGTGGGAGCGGGCCGGTACGCCGCGACCGGGCCGGACGTTCGCGCGCCCTGCTCGACCACTCGTGACGCTGAGATGCCAGTCGGACCGGTTGAAGGAGCTAACGCTCAGAAAGTCTCGCACGCCGCCGCGGGCGGGGCTACACTACCGGCTCCGTTCTCCAAGAGCCGCCGCACCGCGCGCTCCTCGGGATGGGGCCCCTGGTCCGTCCGGGACTGTGGCGGGGCGGCAGGCCACACCCTGCCTCTCTCAGGCCATGCCCACGTTCGCCGGCCTCGCCACCAGGCCGCACCCCGTCTCCGAGTCCCAGTTTAGCCGTCAGCCCTGGCGCTCCCAGGGCGTCGAGCGGGTCCCGGTCCTCATCTTCGACGACCCCGGCGGCCTCGCCAAGCAGGCCGCCCGCCAGGTCCGTACGCTCATCGAGGCCAAGCAGGCCGCCGGCGACCTCGCCGTCCTCGGCCTCCCCACCGGCTCCACGCCCATCGGCGTCTACCAGGAGCTCATCCGGATGCACCGCGAGGACGGCCTCGACTTCTCGAACGTCGTCACGTTCAACCTGGACGAGTACGTCCCGATGGAGCCGGACAGCCTCCAGAGCTACCACCGGTTCATGCGGGAAAACTTCTTCGACCACGTCAACGTGCCGGAGGAGAACATCCACATCCCGCGCGGCGACCTGCCGGAGCGTGAGATCGACTCCCACGCCGCCGAGTACGAGCGGCTCATCCAGAAGGCCGGCGGGATCGACCTGATGCTCCTCGGCATCGGCCGGAGCGGCCACATCGGGTTCAACGAGCCCGGCTCGACGCCCGAGGACCGGACCCGCCTCATCGTCCTCGACGAGATCACGCGGAAGGACGCGGCCTCGGACTTCTTCGAGGAGAAGTACGTCCCCCGCGAGGCCATCACGATGGGCGTCGGGACCATCCTCGACGCCCGCGAGGTCATCCTCATCGCGACCGGCGAGCACAAGGCGCCGATCGTGCGCCAGGCCGTCGAGGAGGCCCCGAACGCCCAGGTCTCGGCGACCTACCTCCAGCTCCACAACAACGCGACGTTCTACGTCGACCGCGCCGCGGCCTCGGAGCTCACGCGCGAGAAGACGCCCTGGCTCGTCAAGCGCGTCGAGTGGGACGACGAGGCGGCCAAGCGCGCCGTCATCTGGCTGTCGAAGGAGACCGGCAAGGCCATCCTCCGCCTCGACGCCAGCGACTTTCATCGGCACCACCTCCACGACCTCGTCCACACGTACGGCGTCGACGACCTCTGCCAGCGGGTCTTCGAGGACCTCCGGCGGCGCGTGGTCTACCGCGACCGGCTGCCCAAAAAGGAGAAGGTCGTCGTGTTCAGCCCGCACCCCGACGACGACGTGATCTCGATGGGCGGGATGCTCCACGCGCTCGTCCAGAACGGGAACGACGTGACCGTCGCCTACATGACGAACGGGTCCGTCGCCGTCTTCGACCAGGACGTCCGGCGGCACCTCCAGTTTGTCGAGATGTCGTGGGACGTGCTCGAGCCCGGCGGCGAGAGCAAGGTCCAGGACCGGATCGCGAAGATCCTCCGGGACCTCGACAAAAAGAAGCCGGCGGAGGTGGACACGGAGGCCGTCCAAAAGATCAAGGCGTTCATCCGCTACACGGAGGCCATCGCGGCCATCGAGGTCATGGGCCTCGGCGCCCAGAACGCCCGGTTCCTCGACATGCCGTTCTACAAGACGGGCCGCGTCAAGAAGGACCCGATCGGCGAGGCCGACGTCCAGATCGTGCTCGACCTCCTCAAGGACACGGGCGCCACGCACCTCTTCGTGGCCGGCGACCTCTCGGACCCCCACGGGACGCACCGGATGTGCTACCAGGCCATCGACCGGGCCGTCCGGCGCTACGGCGACGGCCTCGGCGCCGCGCCCGAGGCGGACCCCGGCGGCGACGGGGCCCCGGCCAAGAAGACGCGCCGCCGGAAGAAGGCGGCCGACGACCCGCGCCCGCTCGTGTGGCTCTACCGCGGCGCGTGGCAGGAGTGGGAGATCGACAAGGCCGACGTGTTCCTCCCCCTGTCCAAGGCCGACCTCGAGCTCAAGATCGAGGCCATCTACAAGCACGAGTCGCAAAAGGACCGGGCACTCTTCCCCGGCGCCTACGACGACCGGGAGTTCTGGGAGCGCGCCCGCGACCGGAACACCGAGACGGCCTCGGCGCTCGACGCGCTCGGCCTGCCGGAGTGCTTTGCGGCCGAGGCGTTCGTGACCGTCAAAGAGATGCCCTAACGAGCGCGTATTTAGCGACATCTGTCCTCGACCCCGAGGGGTGGCGCGTGATTGACCTTGCAGCCGTCGCGCGCCGCCCCCGATATTTCCCCTCCGTTACCAGCGCCCCCCGGCCCGACCGGGCCCGACCAAAAGCGCTTCCGGATCCCCCCGCTCGCGACCGGCCAGCCGATGCCCTTTGCCACTGCGCTCCGCGCGCTCCGCGTCCCCCTCCTCGTCGTCCTCGCCGTCCTGCTCGGATCGCCGCTCGCGGCGGCCCAGGCCTCCGGCAAGATCTCCGGCCGCGTCGTCGATGGCGATGGCCAGCCCGTCCCCGGCGCCTCGGTCCTCGTACTCGAGACCACGCGCGGCGCGACGACCGACGTCGACGGGTACTACACGATCCTCAACGTCCAGGCCGGGACCTACACGGTCCAGTTCAGCTTTATCGGGTTCGCCACGCAGCGGACCGAGGGCGTGGACGTCAACATCGACCAGACCACGACGGTCGACGCGACCCTCCTGCCCGAGACGGCCGAGATCGAGGAGGTCGTCGTCCGGGCCGTCCGCCCGCCCGTCGAGGTCGACGTCTCGAACAGCCGGGCCAACATCGGGTCCGAGGAGATCGAGGCGCTCCCGGTCGCGTCGGTCGAGAGCGCCGTCGAGCTCCAGGCCGGCGTCCAGGACGGCCTCGCCATCCGCGGCTCCGGGGCCGACGAGGTGGCCTTCCAGGTCAACGGGCTCACGCTCCGCGACGGCCGCAACAACGCGCCGTTCACCAACATCAGCCTCTCGTCGATCGAGGAGGTCCAGGTCCAGACCGGCGGGTTCAACGCCGAGTACGGCAACGTCCGCTCGGGCGTCGTGAACGTGGTCACGAAAGAGGGCGACCCGCGCCGCTACGAGGCCGACGTTCGGACGCGGATCAGCCCGCCCGGGCAGAAAAACTTCGGGATGGCGGCGAATGACCCGATGGCGTACTGGATCCGGCCGTTCACCGACCCCGACGTGGCCTTCGTCGGGACGGAGGCGGGCGGCTGGGACGCCGCCACTCGGGCGCAGTACCCGACGTTCGAGGGGTGGAACTCGGTCTCGGCCGGCCTCCTCTCGGACGCCAACCCGGCCAACGACATGACGCCGCAGGCGCTCCAAGACGCGTTCCTGTGGCAGCACCGGAAGTCGTTCGAGATCACCGAGCCGGACTACGAGGTCGACCTCGGCTTCGGCGGGCCGGTCCCCGGTGCGCAGCGGCTCGGCAACCTCCGGTTCTACGGCTCCTTCCGCCGCGAGGAGGACATGTACCTCCTCCCGCTCCACACCGACCGCTACGCCGAGCAGTCGGGCCACCTCAAGCTGACGAGCGACCTCGCGCCGGGCATGAAGCTGAGCCTCGAGGGCCGGATCGGGACGCAGGACGGGACGGCCTCGACGCGCTCGGGCGCCGTCGCGACCGGCTACTCGAGCATCTTCCGCTCGCCGGAGAGCATTGCCAGCCAGCTCGACGCCGTCAGCTTTATCGACAGCCGGATCTTCTCGGGCGACTACTGGGGCCCGACGCAGACGACCTACGACCAGGTCGGCTTCAACTTCTCGCACGCGCTCTCGGCCACGTCGGTCTACCAGGTCCGGTTCAACCGGTTCGCGAGCCGCTACGACACGAACCCGGGCGCGCTCCGCGACTCGACGATCCTCGTCGAGTTCGGCGGCGTCGGGTTCACCGAGGCCCCGTTCGGCTGGCAGCCGTTCCCCTCGGAGGGCGTCGACGGGATGCGGATGGGCGTCGGGATGTCGAACGCCCGCGACTCCTCGCAGGTCACGGTCTACAACCTCCAGGCCGACTACACGAACCAGCTCACGCGGTTCGCCGAGGTCAAGACGGGGCTCGAGTACAACGTGACCCGGAGCCGCGTCAACTACGCCTCGGTCGACCTCTACCTGCCGAGCTCGAACGCGCGGACGCTGTGGGACGAGACGCCGATCCGCGCGGCCGGCTACGCCCAGACGAAGCTCGAGCTCGACGGGATGATCGCCAACCTCGGCCTCCGGCTCGACTACTTCACGGCGGGGGGCAACTGGTACGACTACAACCTGTTCGACCCGGTCCTGGCGGGCGTGCCGCTCGGCCCCGACGGGACGCCCGAGGCCGCGCTCGACACCCTCCTCGAGACGTCGCCGACGCGGAGCATCGTGACGCTGAGCCCCCGCCTCGGCGTGTCGTTCCCGGTCACGCGCCTGAGCAAGCTGTACTTCAACTACGGCCACTTCCGGTCGCTGCCCGACTCGGACCGGCTCTACGTTATCCGCGCGTTCTCGGTCGGCGGCCAGATCTCGCAGCTCGCCGACCCGAACAACCCGCTCCCGCGGACGATCGCCTACGAGCTCGGCTACGAGCAGTCGTTCGGCGGGTCGTGGTCGGCCCGGGTCGCGGGCTACTACAAGGACGTCTCGCTCGAGCCCCGGCTCGTCGAGTACCACAGCCGCGACGGCACGGTCAACTACAACCGGTCGGAGCCGAACAGCTACGCCGACATCCGCGGGTTCGAGGTCACGCTCCAGAAGACGCGCGGCCGGTTCGTCCGCGGGTTCGTGAACTACACCTACGACGTCCGGCAGACGGGCTACTTCGGGTTCCTCGACATCTACGAGAACTCGACGACGCAGCGGGAGCAGGAAGAGAGCGACGCGCTCCGCCGGGCCGCCTCGTCGCGGCCGGTCCCGCGGCCGTTCGCCCGCGCCAACGTCGACCTCTTCACGCCGGACGACTTCGGCCCGAGCGTCGCCGGCCTCAACCCGCTCGGCGGGTGGCGGACGTCGCTCCTCCTCCGCTGGCAGGACGGCGGGCAGTACACCTGGGGCGACAACGGCGTCGCCGCGCCCGGCGTCGCCAACAACGTCGCCATCCGCGACCGCTGGTCGTTCGACCTCCGGTTCCAGCGGGCCTTCCAGGTCGGCAGCCGCGAGGTCTCCTTCTTCGCCGACGTCTACAACGCGCTGAACCGGCGTGAGATGGCCCTCTTCTACGGCGCCATCGACGGGAACGACCGGAACGCCTACCTCGCCAGCCTCCACTTCCCGGAGAGCTCGGACTACTCGAACATCCCGGGCGACGACGTCGTGGGCGTCTACCGGCCCGACGACGTGGCCTACCAGCCGATGGTGCCGGTCCAGACGCGCGGCTCGCTCGCCAGCCCGGACCCCGGCACGATCTACTACGAGCGGGAGACCGGGAGCTACCTCGTCTACCGCGACGGGGCCTGGTCACCGGCCGACGCGACCCGCGTCGACGAGGTGCTCGAGACGAAGGCATACATCGACATGCCGAACCAGAGCTACCTCAACTTCCTCAACCCGCGCGACATCTTCTTCGGCATCCGCGTGAGCCTCTAGGCCCCGCCCCCGGCCGGCCCGCCC
>JAAXJP010000177.1 GCA_012269805.1 Rubrivirga sp. | reverse complement strand
CGGCGTAGACTCCGCTCGCTCCCCGCCCCCGGTCTCCCGCCCCCGTGACGGTCTTCCTCCTCATCCTGCTGATGCTCGCCCTGAGCGCGTTCTTCTCCGGTTCGGAGATCGCGTTCGTGACGGCGAACCGGCTCAAGACCGAGGCCCGCGCGCGGCAGGCCGGCTGGGTCGGCGGCGTGGTGCAGGAGTTCATGGCCGCCCCCGGCACGTTCCTCACGACGACGCTCGTGGGCAACAACATCGCGCTCGTGGTCTATTCGACGCTGATGAGCCTGGCCCTGGAGCCGCCGCTCGCGGCCTTTTTCGGCGGCACGCTCGGGATCGCGGACCCGACCGCCTGGGTCCTCATGACGCAGACCGTGATCGCTGCGCTCGTCGTCCTCGTCGTCGGCGAGGTCCTGCCGAAGTCGCTCCTCCGCCAGCCGCCGGTCCGCGTGCTGTTCGTGCTCGCGGGCCCGCTCAAGCTGACGTACCGGCTGTTCTGGATCCTCATCAAGGCGGCCGGGTGGGTCAGCGGACTGCTCGTGAGAGCCGTCGGCGGAGAGGGCGCGACGGTCCAGCAGTTCCTCCAACGCGACTTCGAGCTCGTGATCCGCGAGAGCCGCGAGACGGGGACGCTCGACCTCGACGAGGAGGAGTCGGAGATCCTCTCGAACGTGTTCGAGCTCCGCAGCCTCCGGGTCAAGGACTCGATGATCCCGCGGACCGAGATCAAGGGCGTCGAGGAGGGCGCCTCCATCGAGGAGGTCCGGAAGACGTTCATCGAGACGGGATTCAGCCGGCTGCCGGTCTACCGCGAGAACGTCGACAAGATCGTGGGCGTGGTCCTGGCGCACGACCTGTTCCACGCGCCGGCGTCGCTGGCGTCGATCCTCCGGCCGGCCCGCGCGGTCCCCGAGTCGAAGCCGTCGCGCGACCTCCTGTTCGACTTTCTTCAGGGCGGCACGACGCTCGCCGTCGCCGTCGACGAGTACGGCGGGACGGCCGGGATCGTGACCCTCGAAGACCTCCTGGAAGAGTTGTTCGGCGACATCCGCGACGAGCACGACCCCGTCGCCGCGCCCATCCGGAAGCTCGACGACCGGACCGTCGTCGTCCACGGCCGCGTCGAGGTGGCCGACCTCGCGGCCGAGACCGACGTCGACCTCGGCGAGGGCGACTACGACACGGTCGCCGGCTTCGTCCTCGCCCAGCTGGGCACCGTCCCGGCCGAGCACGCGACGTTCGACCACGAGGGCTACCGGTTCACCGTCACGAAGGCCACGCCGAACCGGATCGACGCGGTCCGGATCGAACGTTTGTAGGTGGAGGGGCCGGCGGCCACGTCCTTCCTTGCCCTCGACGCCGGCAACTCGTCGGTGAAGGCGGCCGTGTGGGACGGCGCGTGGGGCGCGACCGCGCGGTTCCCCTCCGACGACGCGCCCGCCGAGGCCTGGACCGCCCGCCTCGAGGAGCTCGCGGGCGACGCCGAGGCGGCTGGAATCGCCTCCGTCGTGCCCGCCCTAACGCCGGTGCTGGCCGAGGCCGTCGCAGCTGTGATGGGCGCCGTGCCCACCGTCGTGTCGGCCGACCTGCCTCTCCCCTTCCGCCTCGCCTACGCGACGCCGCGGACGCTCGGGACCGACCGGCTGGCGGCAGCCGTCGGCGCGCACGCGCTCGCGACGGGGCGCCCCGTGGTCGCGCTCGACGCCGGATCGGCCATCACGACGGAGGTGGTCACGGCCGAGCCCGCCTACCTCGGCGGCGCCATCCTCCCCGGGCCGGACCTCCTCCGGCGCTCGCTCACCCGCGACACCCGCCAGCTCCCCGACGTCCCCTGGCCGGACGCGGTCGCCCCCGTCGGCGACTCGACCGTGACGGCTATCCAGGCCGGCCTCAGCGCGCTCGTGCTCGACGGCGTCGCCGGCCTCCTCCGCCGCACGACCGACGCGCTCGGCGGCGACGCGCTCGTCGTCGCGACGGGCGGGTGGGGGCCGTGGCTCGCCGAGCGGCTCCCCGAGGTGGACCGGGTCGAGCCCCACCTCGTCCACGACGGCATTCGACGGCTGGCCCTCGCGGCGCGCTAGCGGTCGAGGTCGATCAGCGACTGGACGCGAGCGAGCACCATGTCGATGGCGACCTGGTTCTGCCCGCCGCGCGGGATGATCACGTCGGCGTGGCGCTTCGAGGGCTCCACGAACTCGAGGTGCATCGGGCGGACCGTCCGCCGATACTGCTCGAGGACCGACTCGACGGACCGTCCGCGCTCGTGGAGGTCACGCTCCATCCGCCGCATGAGCCGGACGTCCGGCGCGGCGTCGACGAACAGCTTGACGTCCATCCGCTCGCGGAGCGCGGGCTCGGCGAGCACGAGGATCCCCTCCACCAACACGACCGGCCGGGGGTCGATGGTCTCCGTCTCCGCTCGCCGGCTGTGCGTCTCGAACGAGTACGTGGGCTTCTCGACCGGCTCGCCGGCGAGGAGCTGGTCGAGGTGCTCGACCATGAGCTCGGTCTCGAGCGCGTCCGGGTGGTCGAAGTTGAAGCGCGCGCGCTGCTCGGGCGAGAGGTGGTCGAGCGGGCGGTAGTAGGCGTCGTGGTCGAGGAGCGCGATCCGGCGCGGCCCAAACCGCTCCATCACGCGCCGCTGGACGGTCGTCTTGCCCGACCCCGAGCCCCCGGCGATTCCGATCACGACGGACATAAGGCGTGCAGCGATGGGGATAGCGAACGAGTCGGCCGGCCGAAGCCTCACGGCTCTCGCCGCCCACTTTCTCAGTCGTCGTCGTCGTCCTCGCGGGCCTTCTTTGCGGCGGCCGCCTCGGCCTCGGCCTCGGCGCGGGCCTTCCGGCGGGCCTCCCGGCGGGCCTCCCACCCCGGGCTCGTGACCATCGCGACCGTCCCGCCCCCGCTCTCGTTGATCTCCGAGGCGTCGGGGTCCATTTCGTAGCCGTCGGGCGCCTCCCAGTCCTCCAAGGACTCGACCGAGTCGGCCGTCTCGTTGACGATGTAAGCGACGAGCGCGCCGCGGAGCTCCTTGACGCCGTGCGAGACGGCCGCCCGCTCCCCGCTCTCGTCCTCTTTGTAGAACTTGACCCGGATCATCCGCGCGTAGGTCTCGGCGTCGTCCCAGGCCGTCTCGTGGACGCCCGGGAGGAGGTTCCAGACGGCGTGGCCGGCGACGAGCGTGTTGAGCGCGTCGGAGAGCGACTCCCGCCAGTAGCCCGAGACCTTCCCGATGCCCTCGACCTTCGCGTCCATCTTGAGCCGGTAGTTCGGGATCAGGTCGTCCGGCCGGAGCAGCCCGAAGAGGCCCGAGAAGATGACACCGTTCTCGAGGAGGCGCCGCTGCGAGCCCGTCGGGAGCCCGGCGAAATCCATCGCAGCGTACATCACGCCCGGCCCGTACCGGTCGACAGCCGCCATGAGCGGGCTCCGGTAGACCTGGAGGTTGGCCTCGACGGCCTCCTCGAGCGTGTCGCCCTTGACGCCGAACAGCTGCTGGAGCGCGTCTTCGTCGGCCTCTTTGATTTGGGCCTGAAGCGCGTCGATGAGCGCGCGGCGCTCAGGGTTGAGTTGGTTGAAGTAATTGAACGTGTTCGACGAGCGGTAGTCGAACATGTCGGGGGCCAGCGGGTTGCCCCCGGGCTCCTTGCCCTCCGCACTCGGGAGGAGAATCGTAAAACGCACGTGTGCCGGTGGCGGGGAGGTCGCGCGCGCCGCGCGCGGGAGAGAGGAGAGATGGGTGAGTCAGGCGCCGTCGCCGGACCGCCCGAGGCGGGCCTGGTTGATGAGGGCGTCGGCCTCCGAGAGCAACGACTCCGCCTGCTGGCGGGCGTCGGCGATGAGGGCGTCGGCGCGGGCGCGGGCGTCGGACGGGACGCCGGCCCCGTCGAGGCGGTCGACGACGGCGGCGAGGTCGCCGGCCCAGCGATCGAGGAGGTAGGCGGCGCGGCGCCGGAGCTGGCGGCCCTCGTCGGGCGCCAGCAGGAGGCCGACGGTCACGCCAGCGGCGCCGCCGACGAAGAACCCGAAGATGGAGGCGCGGATGGCGCGGCTACGCTGGCTCATGAGTGAGGGGCGGGGGGACGAGGGCAAGGGGCCGGCCAAGATAACGGCAGAGCCCCGACGGCTCGCTCCGGCCGAACCCGAAACAGGCCGCCCCCTTTCCGGGAGCGGCCTGAGACCGGTGGACCGAAACGGGTCCGCGGAGAGCGACCGGCGGCGGCCGAGGCCGACCTAGCGGCCCTTCTTCTTGTGGCGGTTCTTACGAAGCCGCTTCTTCCGCTTGTGAGTCGCGATCTTGTGGCGCTTGCGCTTGCGTCCGCAGGGCATAGGGACCGTGGAGTGGGTGAGTAGGTCGTTCGGGCCGTAGAGAGCAAAGGTAGGGCCGGCGCCCCCTCCCCTCAACTCAGCGACGGGTTCTGACCGAGGCTTCACGCGTCCTGCCGGGACGAGGGGCTTCGGCGCCCTCGGCCCAACGCCTGAGGTCACCTCCACACGAGGACTCCGCCCGGAAGCGTACCGGATTGGATACAGGTCCGTCCACGAAGGTAGACGGGGCCTGTGCCCGAGCCGTCGCCGGCCGGCGCCCAGAGCATCTCTGGGCCCACCTTCCGGGCAAGGAAGGCGCTTGGCACGCCGCTTGTCAAGAAACCTAGCACGTCTGGATCGGCACTTGGTGCCGCGGACGTGACAGAGCGATACCCAGTGCGCACCGCGGCTTCGGCCCGCGCACGCCGGGCGGACACGTACGGGTGAGCGTGTCCGCCCGGCTTTTGTTTGTCCCTCGCGCTAGCCGACCGGCCGCGCTAGTCTGGCCGTCATGGTTCGCGCTCTTTCCCTCTTTTTGGTCCTGACCCTCACGGCCTGCGCTCCGCGCCTTAGCCCTCCGTACCGGGATTACGAGGTGCACGCAGAGTTGGCCGACGTCACGGTGCTCCTGCGCGAGGCCGCCTCGGACGCCGGCTGGGGCCTCGCGGAGTCGCTCGACCCCGCCGTCGTCACGACCGCGCCACGGCAAGTCGCCTCGGGCCTCGGCTCGCGGACGGACGCGGTGCTCGACCTCGTTCCGCTCGACGGCGGGTTCGTCCGGGTCTACGTCCGCGCCGAGACCCGGTCGTGGCTGAGCGGGCGCACGAAGGTGTACGCGCTCGACGGTGACCTCCGCCGGTCCGTTCTCGAGCCACTCTCGGCGGCCCTCTCGGAGCGTGGTCTCGTTCCCCTCGGGACGCCCCGCGACCGTGATGAAGACGCGACGGAGTAGGCACGCCGTCGGGTGTGCGTACGTTATAGACTAACCGGCGCGCACAGCGGGCCGGCCGTTCTTTGGGGATGACACGGTTTCGACGAGAGGCTCGTGCGGCAGGCCGCGCGCCGGGTGGTGTCCGATACGCCCGTGACACCCATCGGAACGCAATTGTAGCTGCGAACGACTACTCCTACTCGCTGGCCGCGTAACACACGCCGCTAGCTGTTCTGTACGCCGGACGCTCACTATCGACGTACAGAGCACCGACTAGAGTGAGCTGGTCCCGAAGGCTCCGGCTGAGCCCGACGGACGAGAACCAACCAGCCTGCGCTCCACTGGAAGCCCGTCAGCGGGCCTCGCCGGTGGAGCAAAGACTCCAAAGCGCTGACTACGCGCGTAGACGCCTGGACTGTAGCGCCTTTCGGACCCGGGTTCGACTCCCGGCATCTCCACAAGACACCGCCCCTTTTCGGTCTTTCCAGCCGAGGAGGGGCGGTTC
>JAAXJP010000103.1:2385-5730 GCA_012269805.1 Rubrivirga sp. | reverse complement strand
AGCGGGCGGCAGGGGTGTGGCGGGGGGCGGGGGGCCCGTATCCTGCCTCTCGCCGCGTGCTCCTTTCTTCTCGCCCTCCCGATGACCGACGCCGAAAAGACCGCTCTCGCCGACCGGCTCACGGGCCGAGCCCCCTCCGCCTCGGCGCCGCGGCCGGGGGACCTGTCGACCGCGCTGGAGCGGATGATCGGCGCCGGCGCCGCCCGCTTCGGCCTCCGCGCCGACAAGACCGGGCCTGCCGACGCCTGCGCGCTCGCGCCGCCGCTCGCCCGGCTCATCGACCACACGGTCCTCAAGCCCGACACCACGGAGGCCCAGATCCGCGAGCTCTGCGCCGAGGCGCGTGAGTACTGCTTCGCGAGCGTCTGCGTGAGCCCCGTCTGGGTGCCGGTCGCCGCCGCCGAGCTGGCCGGGCAGACGCCGCTCGTGTGCACGGTGATTGGCTTCCCGCACGGCGCCAACCGGGCGCCCGTCAAGGCGTTCGAGACCGAGCAGGCCGTGGCGGACGGGGCCGACGAGATCGACATGGTGATCGGCATCGCGCTCCTCAAGAGCGAGCGGTACGCCGAGGTCGAGGCCGACATCCGGGCCGTCGTGGAGGCGGCGCAGGGGCGGACGGTGAAGGTCATCCTCGAGACCGCGCTGCTGACGGACGAGGAGAAGGTCATCGCGTGTGTCCTGTCCCAGAACGCGGGGGCCGACTTTGTCAAGACGTCGACCGGCTTCGCCCAGTCGGGCGCGAGCCCGCAGGACGTGGCCCTGATGCGGCGCGTCGTCGGGCAGTCGATGGGCGTCAAGGCCTCGGGCGGCGTCCGCTCGGCGGAAGACGCCTACGCGATGGTCGAGGCCGGCGCGACCCGGCTCGGTGCGAGCGCGGGCGTCGCTATTTTGAAGGGGCTCACGTCTGACGCGTCCTACTAAGGGACCCCCAACCTCACGCACCCTCGAACGGAGCCGTCCCATGCGCTTCCCGCTCTTCGTCGCGCTCATCTCGGTCCTGTCGCTGTCCGCGTGCTCCGGTCTCGGCCCGGTCACGCCCGACGACGGCCCGCTGGCGCCGGTCGACACCACGGGCCCGAGCTACCCGGCCTACGAGTCGTTCGACCCCGCTGGGTACGACGCCGCGCCTGACGTGCCGGACGAGGTGGTCCACGACGTGCCGGCAGGCATCATGGCGGGGCGCGTCGTGGTCCCGGGCGACGCTGGGGCGCCGGCGCCCCAGGAGCCCCAGCAGCAGCAGGTCGACGGCTACCGGGTGCAGATCTTCTCGAGCGCGAGCCGCGACGCGGCCGAGAACGTGCGGTCCGAGGCCGTCTCGTGGTGGGAGCGGGCCCAGTCGGCGCCGGGAGCGCCCCGGCAGATGGAGGTCGTCGTGGCGTACCTCCAGCCGTACTACCGCGTCCGGATGGGCGCGTTCGCGACGCGTGAGGAGGCCGAGCGGGCGCTCGGTCTCGTTCGCCAGCAGTACCCCGAGGCGTTCCTCGTGCCCGACCTCGTGACGGTGATCCGGTAGCGCCCGAGGCGGGCGGCCTCGGTCGGTCGGCGGTCAGATCTCGACGCGGTCGCCGTCGTGGCCCCAGGTGGTCGCGGCGAACGTCGCGCGGGCCTGCGCGAGGCCGTCGTCGGAGGCGCCGACGGGGGCGTGGACGAGGACGAGCCGCCGGGCGCCGGCCCGGACGGCCACCTCGGCCGCTTCCGCTGGCGAGCTGTGCACGCCCGGCAGCGACCCCGTCCCCTCGTGGATCAGCACGTCGGCGCCCTCCGCGAGGTCGACGACGGCGCCGGAGAGAGCCGTATCGCACGAGTAGGCGAGAACGCCGTCGCGGGTCTCAAACCGGAGGCCGATGGTGGGCACCGGGTGTTCGACGGGCGCGGCGGTGATGCCCAGGTCGCCGAGCCGGGTGACCGGGGCGCCGGGGCGCATCTCCACCGGGCGGTAGAGCCGCTCCGGCAGGCCCGCCCACTTGAGCGTGTCGAAGATGGCGAACAGGGCCCGCGCCTTCTCGAGCGTCGCGGCCGGGCCGTAGATGGGGAGCGGGTCGCGCCTGCCCTTCAGCCACAGCTTCTCGAGCAGGAGCGGGTAGCCCGAGATGTGGTCCGGGTGCTCGTGGGTCAGGATCACGACGTCGATGGCGAGCGGGTCGAGCCCGCAGGCCTCCATCCGCTGGAGCGCGTCGCCGCCGCAGTCGACGAGGACCAGACGGTCCCCGTGCTCGACGGCGATCATCGTGGTGGTCCGGTCGGGGCCGGCGTTCGCGGAGCCGGTGCCGAGAAGGTGTGCCGTCATGGTGCGGGGGGATGCCGGAACGTAGCGCCCCCGGGGGCACCGGCGCACGACGAATCGGCCCCGCAGCCGAGGGGCGGGGCCTCAGACCGTCCGGGCCACGACGTAGGCGCAGAGGCCGACGAGCGCGTCGCGCGCCTCCGACGGCGGGAACGCCCGGATCGCCTCGGCCGCCTCGTTCGCGAGCGCCTCCATCCGGTCACGCGCCGCCGCGAGCCCGCCCGAGGCCGTCACGAACTGGACGACCTCGCGGACCTCGGCCCGGCTCTTTTTCCGCTTCCGGACGATCTTCCGGACCCGCTTCTGCGTCGCCTCGTCGGCGCGGTCGAGCGCGAGGATGAGCGGGAGCGTCATCTTGCGGTCCTGGAGGTCGAGCCCGACCGGCTTGCCCGCCGCCGCCTCGGGGTCGTAGTCGAAGAGGTCGTCCCGGATCTGGAACGCGAGGCCGATCGTCTCGCCGATGGCCTTCGCGCGGGCGACCGTCGCGTCGTCGGCGCCCGCCGAGGCGGCCCCGGTCGCCATGCAAGCGGCGATGAGCGAGCCGGTCTTGTCGCCGATGATCTGGAAGTAGCGCGCCTCCGTGATGTCGAGTTTCCGCGCCGTCTCGATCTGCAGGAGCTCGCCCTCGGACATCCGCCGGACGGCATCGGACGTGAGGTGGAGGAGGTCGTAGTCGCGGGCGTCGAGCGAGAGGAGGAGGCCGCGGCTCAGGAGGTAGTCGCCCAGGAGCACGCCCACCTTGTTCTTCCAGAGCGCGTTGATCGACGCCACGCCACGCCGCGTCTCGGCCTCGTCGATCACGTCGTCGTGGACGAGCGTGGCCGTGTGGAGGAGCTCGACGAGGGCCGCGCCCCGGTAGCTCCGGTCCGTGATCCCACCCGCCATCTCGGCCGAGAGGAGGACGAGCGTCGGCCGGATCTGCTTGCCCTTCCGCCTCAGGAGGTATTGGACGACGGTGTCGAGCAGCCGAACCCGTGATCGCATCGCCTCGCGGAAATGGCGGCGGAAGACCTTGAGGTCGTCCGCGACGGGCGCCTGGATGGCCTGGAGCCCCTGGGGGG
>JAAXJP010000103.1:0-2375 GCA_012269805.1 Rubrivirga sp. | reverse complement strand
AACTTTCAGTCGGAGTTGAAAGCTCGTACCGGCGAGGCCCCCGTGGGTTGCGGAATCAACGCGTCCCCGACGATTTCACACCCGGTCGAGGGCCGGGTACAGCGCCCGCCCCACGGCGCACCGCGCGCAGCGGCCCTCCTCGCAGTAGGCGCGCGCGAGCTGGTGGACGCCCTGCGCCTCGGCGGCCGAGCGGGGGCGGAGCCCGAGGTCGGCGAAGGGACGCGTGACCCGGTCCGGCGCCGCCGGCAGGGTGTCGTAGGCGTCGAGGACGGCCGCCTCACGGGCGGGGTCTTCGCGCTGCTCGGCGTCCAGCAGGAGGACCGGGAGCACGGCGTCGGCCAGGACGCGGACGGCCCGGTCCTCCCCCAGGCGGGGGGAGCCGTCGGGCGTCTCGGCCCGCAGCCGGTCGAGCGTTGGCCGGACGCCGGCCGCCAGCGCCTCGGTGAGCGTCGCGACCGGGTCGTGGCGGAGCGGCCCGCCAGGGGCGAGCCACGCCGCGGCCTGGGCCAGCCTCCGGGTGGGCGCGTTCGCGGGCCGTCCGCCGCGGCGCCACGCCTCCGCGCGCATGGGTGCGAGGTCGGCCACGGCGGTCTCCGTGAACAACTCGGCCGGCCGGAGCCCCGAGGCGAACACGAGCGCGGCGTGGAGGCCAGTGGCCGAGCGCCGCCGGAGGTCGGCGAGCGGGAGGCGCGAGGCGAGCGTCTCGAAGGCGTCGGCGTTGGCCTCGTACCCGAGCGCCCGGAACATCCGCTGGACCAGAAGCCGGTCGAGGTCGGGGCGGCGCCCGTACTCCCGGCCGAGGTCCCGCGCGCGCCGCCGGAGCCGCTCGGTCCCCAGGTGGCGGACCCACGCGCGGGCCAGCGTCGGGTCGACCTCGCCCCACCGTGCCCCGCACCGTGGCGACGTCCGGGGCGCGACATGGAACGCGCGGAGAAGCGCCCGCAGCGACCGGTCGAGGTGGGGGAGGAGGACGAGCTCCGGGAGCGCCGAGCCGTCGGGGCGCCGGAGCGTCCCGGTCCGCCGGTCGGCGGCGAGCACCACGTGGAGGACGACGCGGTCGTAGGTCGGGTCACGGTCGTGCCCGTGGGCCTCCCACGCCGCGCTCGTCGTGTGGATCTCGACGTCGCCGGCCCACAGGACGCCGCCGATGAGGACACGGGCGTCACGGACGTCGGGGCCGGAGTCGGGGTTCAGCACACCCCGGCGGACGACCTCGACGGGGTGGCCGTCGGTGGTCCGCAGGTGGCGGGCGTCGAAGAGGCCGCGGACCCAGGCGTCCTGGATCGCGGCCTCGGGCACGCGGGCGACGCGGTCGGGCGGTTCGGCGACGAGGGGCTCCGCGACGTGCGGGGCGTGGACCGGGGCGGAGGACATGTGAGGGAAGGGGGCCAGGGTCTCTGCCCTAGACCGCCGGGCCCCGCCGATCTAACCGTCAGTCGTCGTTCTCGTCCGCCAGCCCCTGGGCCAGGTCATGGTCGACGAGCCAGATCAGGTCGCCCTCGACCCGGACGCGCGCAGCGGGAGGCCCCTCGGCCTCGCCGTCGTAGGCGTCGAGGACGTCGGAGAACGCGTCGCGCTTGGCGGCCCCGGCGACGGCCATGAGGCAGAGCCCCGCGCGCTGGAGGGTCGGGAACGTCAGCGTCAGCCGCTCGCGGACGGCGGCCGAGGGCGGCGCGAGCCCGGGGGTCACGCGCCGGTCGGTCACGGACAGCGCGTCGGTGCCGGGGAAGAGGGACGCCGTGTGGCCGTCGTCGCCCATGCCCAGGTGGAGGACGTCGAACCAGAGGTCGTCCCCGAAAAACTGCTCGAGCGCCTGTTCGTAGACCGCCGCGCCCTCAGCCTGCGGACACGCGCCAGGCATCTTGTGGACGTTCGTCTCGGGCACGCCGGCGGGGCCGAGGAGCGTCCGCGCGGCCATCGCGTAGTTGCTCTCGTCGTGGTCGGGCGGCACGCACCGTTCGTCGCCCCAGAACACGTGGACGCGGTCCCACTCGATGGCCTCCGCCTCGGCGAGCCGGCGGTACGCCGGGACGGGGGTCGACCCGCCGGTGAGACACAGCGTGACGCGGTTCTTCTGCTCGAGCGCGGCCCGGAGCGCCGCTGCCGTGCGGTCCGCGAGGGCCTCGGCGACGGCTTGCTGGGTGGGGAGGACGACGATTTCGGCGGTCATGGGTCGGAAGGGATGACAGGCGACGGGAGCCAGGGGTCTCGCTCGGACCGCCCAGGGGCGTCGATGGGGCGACCGAGGCTGGGGAGGCTAGCAGTCCGCGACGGGCTCGCCGGTCTCCTCCGGCGGGGGCGCCTCGACGAGCCGGCCGGCCGCCTCGGGGCCCCAGCCGCCGGACTCGTACGGGTGGACCTCGATGGACTCTTTG
>JAAXJP010000742.1 GCA_012269805.1 Rubrivirga sp. | reverse complement strand
GGGCGGGGGAACACGGTCGAGGTCGGCGGGTGAGCGGAGGGCCTCTCGGAGGCTCTAGCTTAGCCGCTCTTCCCCCGGCCTCGGTAACCCCGGCTCCCCGTCATGCCCTACGTCGTCGCCCAGCCCTGCATCAACTGCAAGCACACGGACTGCGTCGAGGTCTGCCCCGTCGACTGCTTCTACGAGGGGCCGAACTTCCTCGCCATCCACCCCGACGAGTGCATCGACTGCAACGCGTGCGTGCCGGCGTGCCCCGTCGAGGCCATCTACGCCGACGACGAGCTCCCGGAGGAGTGGGCCCACTACACCGAGTGGAACGCGTACCTCGCCAACCAGTGGCAGGCGCTCGGCTACAACATCACGGAGAAGAAGCCGGAGCTCCCGGAGGCCGAGACGTGGGCCTCGCCGCCGGAGTCGGAGACGAAGAACGAGGAGGACATCCTCACGTGGGAGGGCGCCGAGTAGGCGCACGTGGCGTCGGGCTGGCGGCGTCCGTCGGCGTCGCCGCGACGGTTTCGGTCGAGGACCCGGGACCGGTCGTCCGCACGAGCGACGAGGACGTCCCGCAAGACCACGTGGACTGCCGCGGCCAGGTCCTCGCCGCCGGGCTCCCGCTCTGGTGGGTCTCGGACAGCCCCTGAGTCTCGGCCATCGGCTCGCTCACCCATCCCTGGAAGGCCCCGTCCGCTGGTGGGCGCTCTGGGCCGACGCCGCATTCTGGGGCGCCGCCTTCGCCGTTGGCGCGAGGGCGCTCCAGAACCGACCGGGGCGGTTCGCTTAGAGGATGGCCGCCAGCATGGCGACGGCGAGCACGGTCGACACGAGGGCCGAGCGGATCGCGGTGCGGGAGGGGAAGTACGTCACGTCTTCGGGGACCAGGACGCTCCCAAGGTGCTGGTCAGGAGCGGTTTAGGTCAAGCGTGAACCCATGATCGTTTCCTGATGGATTGCCTGAGTAAGGGATCGGGGAGGCGACATTAGGGGGCTTGGTTCGCCCTAATGCCGCTCTGCCCGCCTGCGCCTTCCTCACCACCGGCGACCTCGACGCGTTCGTGACCTACGACGCGGAGGCCGTGCCACCGCTCGCCGCGCTCGGCTGGACCGTCGAGGAGGTCCCCTGGCGCGCCCCTGCGGACTGGGACGCCTTCGACGCCGTCGTCATCCGGTCACCATGGGATTACCACGACGCGCCAGACGACTTCTTGGCCGTGCTCGCGGCCATCGACCGCTCGGCAGCGCGGCTGGAGAACCCCCTGGCGGTCGTCCGCTGGAACCTCCGGAAGACGTACCTCCGGGACCTGGGGCGCGCGGGCGTGCCCGTCGTCCCGACGTGGTGGGCGGAGGGCGGCCTGACGGCCGGGGGGCTGGCCTCCGCCCGTCGTGAGTGGGGCACGACGGAGGTCGTCGTCAAGCCCGTCGTGAGCGCCAATGCCGACGGGACCTTCCGCCTCGGCGCGGGGACGGACCCGAACGAGGCGCTGTCGGCACTCGCTGACCGGCCGGCGCTGATCCAGCCGTTCGTGCCGGCGGTCGTTGCGGAGGGCGAGTTCTCCGTGTTCGCCTTCGGCGGGGCCGTCAGCCACGCGATCCTCAAGACGCCGGCCTCGGGCGACTTCCGAGTGCAGGAGGAGCACGGCGGCCGGATCCGCGGTGTGGCGTCGGAGCCCGCACTCCTCGACCTCACGCGCCGCGCGCTCGCCGCCGTGCCCCACGACGGCCCGCTCCTCTACGCCCGCGTCGACGCCGTGCGGATGCCGGATGGCGCCCTCGCCGTGATGGAACTCGAGCTGATCGAGCCGTCGCTGTACTTCCCGTACGCCGAAGGCTCAGCCACCCGGTTCGCCGCCGCGCTCGACGCGCGGTGCCGATAGGCCGACCTCGGCGGCGTGGCCGGCCCCACTCCCTGCCGGAAGGGCACCCGGACGGTCGACCCGCGTACGCATCCGCCTGCCCCACCGCCCGCATGCAGCCGCCCCCGACGCCGCCCGACAGCACGCCCGCCGAGATCGATGCGGCTCTTGCCGACCTCCAGGCCCACGCGACCGAGTGGGCGCGCCTGCCGATCCCCGCGAAGGTCGAACTGCTGGACACGATCCGCCCGCGCATCGCCGACGTGGCGGGGCGCTGGGTCACGGCGGCGTCGCGCGCGAAGGGCCTGGCGGTCGGCTCCCCGCTCCGGGCCGAGGAGTGGACGTCGGGGCCGTGGGCCGTCGCCAACTACGTCGGCGCGCTCGCGGAGACGCTGCGCCACCTCGAGAACGGGACGGTCGCCGAGGCCCTCGCCGGGCGTGTCCGCCAGCGGCCCGACGCACAGGCCGTTGTCCGCGTGCTGCCGGCCGGCCTGACCGACCGCGTCCTCCTGAGCGGCGTCGAGGCCGATGTCTGGATGCAGCCGGGCGTCGCGGCGGCCGACGTGCCGGAGACGGTCGGTCGATTTTATCAGGAGGAGGACCCGGAGGGCCGCATCGCGCTCGTCCTCGGGGCGGGCAACATCGCGGCGATCCCGGCGCTCGACGTGCTCTACAAGCTGTTCGCCGAGGGCGAGGTGGTCTTGCTCAAGATGAACCCGGTCAACGGCTACCTCCAGCCCCTCTTCGAGACCGTCTTCGGCGCGTTCGTCGAGGCGGGCTACCTCCGCTTCGCGGCCGGCGGCGCGGACGTGGGGCGCTACCTCACCGACCACGAGGCCGTCGACGCCATCCACATGACGGGGAGCGCGGCGACGCACGACGCCATCGTCTACGGGACGGGCGCCGAGGGCGAGCGGCGGAAGGCCGCGGACGAGCCGCGGATCTCCGTGCCGGTGTCGAGCGAGCTCGGCGGCGTGAGCCCGTGCCTCGTGGTCCCGGGCGACTGGTCGGAGCCGGACCTCGTGTTCCAGGCCGAGCACGTGGCGTCCCAAAAACTCCACAACAGCGGGTTCAACTGCATCGCCAGCCAGGTCCTGGTGATGGCCGACGGGTGGCGGCAGCGGGGTGCGTTCCTCGGCGAGCTCCGCCGCGTTCTGGCGGCGGTGGAGGACCGGCCCGCCTACTACCCGGGCGCGGAGGACCGTCTCGACACCTTTGCCGAAGCGTACCCCCACGCCGACCGCTTCGGCCACGAGGGCCAGCGCCTCCTGGCGACCGTCTCGCCCGAGGCCGGGGAGCCGGCGTTCGAGGAGGAGGTGTTCGGCCCGGCCCTCGCCGTGACCGACCTCCCCGGTGGCGACGACCCCGCCGACTGGCTCGACCGCGCCGTCGACTGGTGCAACACGACGCTCGAGGGCACGCTCGGCGCCACGATCCTCATCCACCCGCGGACGCGGAAGGCGATGGGCGCGCGGTTCGAGGACGCGATCGCGCGGCTCCGCTACGGGACGATCGGCGTCAACGTGTGGTCGGGCGCCGGCTTCTTCGTCGCGCAGGGATCATGGGGCGCGTTCCCCGGCCACACGCGCGACGACGTGCAGAGCGGGATCGGCGTGGTCCACAACAGCTGGCTGTTCGAGCGGCCGCAGAAGACGGTGCTCTCCGGTCCGTTCGCGCCGTTCCCGCGCTCGCTCCTCCTCGGCGAGACGCACACGGCCCCGACGCCGCTCTACTTCGTGACGAACGAGACGGCCGAGACGACGGCCCGCCGCGTGACCGAGTTCGCGACGGCCCCGAGCCCGACGAAGCTGCCGGCCATCGTCGCCTCGGCGCTCCGCGGCTGAGTCTCACCGCCTGCCAGCGTCGGCCTCGGCGCCGAGGCGGGCAGGGGCGGGGCGCAGAACGACTGTAACTCCGACCCCCCGCGGACCGGTACGGGCTCTGTCTCTCTGCCTGCCCATGCGCGTTTCCGTTTTGCTCGTCGCCCTTCTCGCCGTCGCTCCCGGGTCGGCCCAACCCGACCCGTTCGGCGCCGAGCTCGACTCGCTGCGCGAGGCCCACCGGATCCCCGGGCTCGCGGCGGCCGTCGTCCGGGACGGCGAGACCGTCTGGGCCGAGGGCTTCGGCGTGGCGGAGGTGGACGAGGGCGTGCCGGTCACGCCCGACACGCCGTTCTGGGTGGCGTCGGTGACCAAGACGTTCGTCGGCCTCGCGTTCCTCCAGATGGCCGAGGACGGCGTGGTCGACCTCGACGCCCGGATGAGCGACGTCCCCGAGTTCGACGGCCTCTGCGCCGACCTCGTCGCCGTGGGGCACCCGCTCGCCGGCGGCCTCGACTGCGCCGCGCCGATCACGGTCCGCGACCTCCTCCAGCACACGGCGGCCTACGACCGCGGCCGCGCGTTCTCGTACAACCCGATCTTGTTCTCCCGCCTCTCGCGCTACCTCGAGTGGGCCGTCAACGACTCGACGGAGATCGAGGGCGGGCCCAACGAGCTGTCCCGCCAGATCGAGAGCCGAATCCTGGCCCCAGCCGGCATGACGCGGACGTCCGCGGGCATGTGGGACCGCTCGAAGATGGACGTCGTGTTCGACATGGCGCGGGGGTACGGCGTCGGGGAGGACGGCGGCGACTGGTGGTGGGTCCAGCGGCCGCAGCCGAAGCGGGCCATCCCCGGCGGCGCCGGCATCGTCTCGACGGCCCGCGACCTCGGGCGGTACCTCGTCGCGCTCGACGCCGGGACGCTGGCCTCGCCCGCGGTCATGGACGTCCTCCTCACGCCGCCGCTCGACCGCGACGGCCGGCCGCTCCCGTACGCCGCCGGGTGGTACGTCCAGAAGGTCGATGGCGAGCGCGTCGCGTGGCACTCGGGGTGGGACCCCGAGCACGGGGCGTCGGCGCTCGTGATGTGGCTGCCGGAGCGGCGCCTCGGGTTCGCCGTGGTGGCCAACGGCGAGGGCGTCTGGTGGGAGAACCCGCTCCGCCAGGCCGCCGTGGAGCGGTCGGCCTTTGCCCAGGCGTTCCTCGAGCGGTTCGTGCGCTGACCCCCTCCGCCTCGGTGCCGAGGCGGCGGGAGCCGGACGCGGCGGAACCGCTCGCGGCGGGGCGGGTCGAGGCCGGCCCGCATGGCTCCTGAGCACCCGTTCCACCAGCGCCCGCACCGGACGCTCCTCGCGCTGGGGCTCCCCGTGCTCGGCTCGCTCGTGGCCGAGCCGCTCACCGGCCTCGTCGATACGGCGTTCGTGGCGCGGCTGGGCGCCGAAGAGCTGGCGGCGCTCGGGGTCGGGACGATCGTCCTCTCGGCGTCGCTGTGGATCTTCAACTTTCTCGGCGTCGGGACGCAGACGGCGGTGGCGCAGGCGCTCGGGCGCGGCGACCGCGAGGCGGCGGCCTCCACGACGGCCCACGCGCTCGGGCTCGCGTTCGCGTGCGGCCTCGGCGTGGCGCTCCTCGGCTGGCTCGCGGCCGTCCCCGTCTCCCGGCTGATGGGCGCCGAGGGCGCCATCACCGCGCTCGCCGCCGAGTACGTCCGGATCCGGGGGCTCGGGGCGCCGGCCGTGCTCGTGACGGTCGCCGCGTTCGGCGCGCTCCGCGGGCGCGAGGACATGACGACGCCGCTCTGGGTCGCCGTCGGCGTCAACCTGCTCAACGCCCTGCTCGATGGGCCGCTCGTGTTCGGGTGGGGGCCGGCACCCGCGCTCGGCGTGGCCGGCGCGGCGTGGGCGAGCACGGTCGCCCAGTGGCTCGGGGCCGGGTGGGCCGTCCGCGCCGCGCTCGTCCGCCTCGGCCGGCCAGGCGCGCTCGCGTGGGCCGAGGTCGGGTCGCTCGTCCGCGTCGGCGGCGCGCTCTTCGTGCGGACCGGTCTGCTGACGCTCTTCCTCCTACTCGCCACG
>JAAXJP010000076.1 GCA_012269805.1 Rubrivirga sp. | reverse complement strand
AGAGCGCCACCTTGCCATGGTGGAGGTCGCGAGTTCGAGTCTCGTGTTCCGCTCCGAGAGAAACGCCGTCCCCGATCTGGGGGCGGCGTTTTTCTGTTCGCAGCGTCCGCCCCCTCACCGAGTCGTGGGACGGCCCGAGTTGTGGGTCGGCGGCGCAAGCCGAGTGCGACCCCTCGAGAGGGGCCGTAGAGTCAGAATCCCATGCGGCCCCTGCCACGGAGCCCATGTCCAGCCTCCACCTCCCCATTGAGGGGAGCGAGGTCCGCGGTTTCCTCTACTGCCTCGCGGCGTACGCGGCGTCCGAGATCGCGGGTGGGTCGTGGAGGCCCCAGACGGCGCGGTGCCACAGTGCGGGACCGACTCGGTGATCGGGTCGGCCAGGCCTCCGGGGACCCCGTCGCGCGGGCGTTGCCAGAACGAACGCACGCGCGCGGATGCCGAACCGCCGCGTCCCGCCGAGGCGGGCCGCCTCGGTGCGAGGCCGGGGCGTCGCAGCCGGACGATCAACTCGTACATGGGGAACGTGAACGTTCCGATCCGGCCGGGTGTGGGCCACGCCCGTTCCCGGAGGGCCGAGCTTGGTAGAGCCCCCCTCCTCTCTCCCTCCCTCTCATGCGTCTCGCCGCCCTCGGGCTCCTCGCCCTCGCGTTCGCCGTCCCGTCCCAGGCTCAGGAGGCCCGGGAGACCTACCGCCCGAGCCTCCGCTCGACGTTCGTGGTCCCCGCCCACAACGGGGAGGCCGTCCGGATCACGACCTACGCGCGGCGCCCGCCGGAGCGCGGCCGGCTGGCCCGGCGCTACCGGGGCCTCCGCGCCAACCGGACCGTCCGGACGCCGCACACGGCCGCGCCGGCCCGCGTCGTGCAAGGGACCGTCTCGACGCCACACCACTCGTACGTCCGCGTCGGCGGCACGTACTACCAAGTCGTCCCGGTCGCGCGCTAGGCGCGCTCCGGCTCCGCTTCGGGCTCGTCGCCGGGCGGGGTGCGCTGGACCGGCTGGTCGAGCATGCTCCCCGTCTCGGCGCCCTTGATCGACTCGTCGCGCGTGAGCGGCGCGTTGTCGCTCGCCACCTCGCGAGCCTCCTTTCCGCGGCCGATCCCGAACATCCACTCGCGCCAGGTCAGCGCCATCGCGTCGCAGTCGCGGTGTGGGAAGCGTTGCTGGCGCGTCTGGGAGTAGTTGAGGAGCGCCACGAGCAGCACCCCGCCGACCGTGTTGCCAGCCACGACGACGCCGAAAAACGCGGCCGCTTCGGGGAGCGTCGCGAGGCCCTGAAACGCGAGGAACATCACCTCGCACGCGCCGATCACGCAGTGGAACAGGTCGGCGGCCGGGACGAGGTACATCACGGCGAACACGATAAAAAAGCGCGTGACCGTGTCGCGCGCGGCGTGGTTCAGCCACACCATCGACGCGACGAGCCAACCGGCGAAGACGCCCTTCCAGAACAGCGGGCCGGCGGCGACCTCGAGCCCGTGCTCAGCGATCTCGATCGCCACGCGGAACGTGTCGTCGTCGAGCACGCCCGTGCGGGCGAGCACGAGGCCCACGAGCGCGGCGCCGATCACGTTCGCCGCCAGCACCACGCCCCACACCCGCATGAGCTGTGGGAGGCTCGCGATCCGCGTCAGGACGAGCGTGACCGGCGTGAGGGTGTTCTCGGTAAACAGCTGGTACCGGCCGAGCACGATCAGCAGGAACCCGATCGGGTAGAGGATCCCACCGACCAGCCCGCTCGGGTCGCCCGAGGCGGCCGACAACGCAGCGCGCGCGACGAACGACAGCCCGATGCTGAGGCCGGCCGCGAGCCCCGAGAAAAAGAGGAGCCGGTTCGAGCGGACGAACTCCTCGTCGGCCGTCGCGACGATCCGCTGGAAGATCTCGTCCGTCGAGAACAGGTCGCGGACGGCGTGGCCCGCCGCGGGCGCCCCGCTCTCGGCACGGTCCAGCGCCGAGCGGACTTCTTCCTGGTCGAGGGACGGCTCAGGCGCACGGAGGGCCTGTCGTGCGCGGGAGAGGGTACGGCTCATGCGGGCGGAACCCACCGCGGCGATCCCTGATCCCGCCGCGCCCCCCGCCTCGATACGCGCCTACGCCTCGTCGGCGTACTTCACGGAGCAGCCGTAGGGCTGCGTCGTGGCCGGGTCGGCGGGCTGGCCGGCCTGCGCGGCGGCGATGGCCGGGACGACGTAGTTCGTCGCCCCCTCGAGGTCGGCCAGGTCCGTCGTCGGTCGGTCGTCGATGGCGCCGTTGTAGACGACGCGGCCGTCGGCGTCGATCACGAACATGTGGGGCGACGTCTGGGCGTCGTAGCTCCGCCCGACCTCGCCCGTCGGGTCGAGGAGCACGGCCGACTGGCGGCCGCCCTCCCGCTCCGTCCGCGCGTTCATCTCGGCCGGCTCGAAGTAGCCCTGCTCGCCCGGCGCCGAGGACACGACGGAGAGCCACACGACGCCGTCGGCGATCGCCTGCTGCTGGAGCGCCGGCATGTTGCCGCCGCCGTAGTGCTTGCCGACGTACGGGCAGTCGTAGTTGAGCCACTCCAGCACGACCGTCTGCCCCCGGAGGTCGGAGAGCGTGTGCTCCTGCCCGTTCGTGTCGACGAGCGTAAAGTCGGGGGCCATCGCGCCCGGCCTCGGCGCGCTGGCGATCTCCGCCGACTCGGTCGGGGCGGGCGCCGAGGCGGCGTCGGCCGGGGCGTCGGCGGGCTCGGAGCACGCGGACAGGACGAGGGCGGCGGCGAACAGGAGCGGGCGCATGGCGATCAGCGGGAGGCGGTCTGGGGAGCGGCAGCGGCAATGGCGTCGAGAACGATGCCGGGCGTGAGGACCTCCGGGAGGAGGACCGGCTCGGCCCCGTCGCCGGGGTAGAACACGTAGAGCGGCACGCCGTTTCGGCCGAACCGGTCGAGGAACGCCGTGATCTCCGGGTCCTGGTCGGTCCAATCGGCGCGGACGGTCGTGACGCCGACCGCGTCGAACGCCTCGCGCACGGCGTCGGCGGTCAGCGACGTCTGCTTGTTGACCTGGCACGAGAGGCACCACGTGGCCGTGACGTCGACGAAGACGGGCTCGCCGGCCTCGACGAGCGCGTCGACCTCGGCGGCGTCGAAGTCGACCCAGGCCGCCTGCTCGGGCGCGAACGCCGTCGCCACGAGCGCGACGGCGGCCACGGCCGCCAGCCCGCCGGCAGTCCGCCCCATCATCATCGCGCGGCGTGAGAGGCCCGGCCGCGACCACCGGCCCCAGGCCCAGGCCGCCAGCCCGAGCGTCACGAGCGCCATCAGCAGAAGGGCCGCCGCGTCGACGTCGAGGAGCCGACCGAACAGCCACACGAGCCAGACCGCCGTCGCGAGGAGCGGGAAGGCGAGGACCTGCTTGAGCGTCTCCATCCACCGCCCCGGCCTCGGGAGCCGCTCCAGCCACCCGGGCTTAAACGACAGCAGGACGTAGGGGAGCGCCATCCCTACGCCGAGCGCCCCGAACACGGCGAGCGCGACCGGCGCCGGCTGGACGACGGCGAACCCGAGCGCCCCGGCCATGAACGGCGCCGTGCACGGCGAGGCCACGATCACGGCCAGCACGCCTGACAGGAACGCCCCACTCAGCCCCTCCCGTCGGTCGAGACGCCCGCCGACCGACGCCGCCGTCTGCCCGACTTCGAACACGCCGAGCAGGTTGAGCGCGAGGACCGTCATCAACGCCGCCAGCCCGGCGACGACCGGCGGGTAGCGGAGCTGAAAGCCCCAGCCGGCACCGTCGCCCGTGGCCTTGAGGGCGAGCAGAACGCCCGCGAGCGCCAAGAACGACAAGACGACGCCCGCGCCGAACGCCAGCCCGTGCGTCCGCAGCTCGGTCCGGCTCTGCTCCCGGCCCTTCACGAACCCGAGGATCTTGATGCTGAGGATCGGGAAGACGCACGGCATCAGGTTGAGGATCACGCCGCCCAGGAACGCGAACGCAAGCGCGCCCCAGAACCCGAACGCCGCGGCCTCCCCCCCTCCCGCGGTCGCCACCGCCGGCGCGCCGCTCACGGGCACCGTCAGCTCGACGGCCGTCTCGCCCGCGACGAGCACGCCGCTCAGCTCCTGCGCCACCGTCGTCGCGTAGTTCGACGACGCGAGGCGGACGACCCAGGCGCCGCCCTCCTGCTCGAACGCCTGCTCGGCGGCGTGGTCGAGCACCCCGCTCTCGTCCACGAAGAACATGGCGCCCTCCAGCGACACGCCCTCGGGCGGGTCGAGCGTCATCACGTAGCCCCCGTCGGCGACGGCGGCCGAGGCGGTCCAGTCCTCGGCCGAGGCGGGCAGGGCGGCGCGGGCGGCGTCGAGGGTGCCCGTCGGCACGGTCTCGGCGCCGACGGGGACCGTGAGGGACAGGTCGGCGCTCGCGGGCAGGCACACGTCGGCGCAGATGAGCCACCGCGCGGCGGCGGCGATCTCGACCGCCTCGGCCGCGTCGGGGGGGACCTGGATGCGGGTGAGGAACGACGGCGTCCCGCTGTGGGCGTACGTCACGAGCCCGGCGTCGACGTAGCGAGCGGGGGGCGGGAAGCGGAGCGGGCCCGCTTGGGCGCTCTCGGGGAGCGTCCACGCGACGGAGACCGGCTGGCCGCTGTCGCCGGGGTTGAGCCAGTAGATGTGCCAGCCCTCCTCGACGTCGACCTCGAGCGCGACGTCGAACGCGTCGCCCGGCGCGACCCGGGCTACGTCGGCGACGAGGCGGGCCTCGGAGTGCGGGCTCGGATCACCAGCCGGGCCGGCACCGGCCGGTTGCTGGGCACCGACGGCCGACGCCACCAGCAGCGCGAGCAGGGGGAGGAGCGTGCGCATAGGGGGAAGAAACGACAGGAGGCCGCCCGAGGTCTCCCGACGTGCGGGATTCGCAGGCCCTTACGGACCCGACCCGGACGCGCCCGGTACCACACGCTGCTCTTCTCCCCCGTTCCATCCCCTCTCCCGCATGGCCGACCGCCGAGACGTCGACGCCCTCGCCCCAAAAATCCTGTCCTTCCTCGAGTCCCACGCCGACCGGGCGTACCGGGCAAAGGAAATCTCACGGGCGCTCGGCATCAAGAACCAGGGGCGATACGAGGCGCTCCTCGATGCCTTCGACCACCTCCGAGACACGAACCAGGTTGCGACCCAGAAGGGCGGGCGCGTCCAGCACCGAAGCAACGACCACGAGGCCGTCGGGCGGCTCTCGGTGACGTCGCAGGGCTTCGGGTTCGTGGCGCAGGACGACGGGACCGAGTTCTTCGTCCGCCAGGCGCGGATGGGCACGGCGCTCCACGGCGACCGTGTCCGCGTGGCCCTCGCGGCGCAGAAGAAGAACCGGCCGGCCGACCAGAAGCGCGAGGCGGAGGTCCTCGAAGTGATCGAGCGCGGCTCGCCCAAAACCGTCGGGACGTTCTCGACGACCGGCAAGTCCGGCTGGGTCGTCCCCGACGACCAGCGGATCACGCACGACGTGTTCGTGCTCAAGGAGAACTGGAACGGCGCCGAGCCCGGCGACAAGGTCGTCGTGTCGATCGACGCGTTCCAGGACCCGAAGGCGGCGCCCGAGGGCCGGATCCTCCAGGTCCTCGGCCGCTCCGACGCCCCCGGCGTCGACGTCCTCGCGCTCGCGCTCGCCCACGGCGCGCCGTCGGACTTCCCCGAGGAGGTGGAGGCCGAGGCGGAGGGGATCCGGCCCGGCATCACCAAAAAGGAGGTCGGCCGCCGGCTCGACGCCCGCGACGCCAACGTCTTCACCAT
>JAAXJP010000146.1:3675-5786 GCA_012269805.1 Rubrivirga sp. | reverse complement strand
GGAGCGGCGGGCGACGAACGTGCCGCGCGGCGGCTCCATCGTGCTCGCGGCGCAGCCGCCGGCGGGCAGCGGGGCGCAGGCCGCGACGAGCACGGCGTACGCGGCGCCGACCTCGAGCGCAGGCGGGGGAGCGGCCGCCGCGCCCCGGCCATCGGGCGGGTGGACGTCCGGCGGCGGGCCGTACCCGGTCATCGCCAGGGGCGAGCGGAGGAGGGCGCGCGTCCCCCTCCGTCCCGCTCCCGCCGACGCCCGCCAGACGACCTCGCCCGTGTCGACGCGCCGGACCTCGACCCACTCCGCCCACTCGGGCTCCCACGCGAACGTGAGCGGCCCCGCCTCCGGCTGTCGGACCTCGACGGGCCGGAACGCGGGCGACCCGGTCGGCGGTGGCGGCCCCGAGGCGCACGCCGCCACGGCGACCGCGAGTCCGACGATCGCACCCGGCTTCATTCGGTGGACCCGGCCGGCTCGACCCGCGCCTGCACGATAAACCGGCCCTCGAAGACCGTCCCGTCGTAGCCGACCACGGTGACCCGGTAGCTCCGGCCCGGGAGGAGGGGCTCCGGCGCTACGAGCACGCGCGGGGTCGGTGCCCGTGGCCCGGTCGGGCCCTGGAACCGGGTGCCGTACGCGAGCGGCGGGGTGATGGGGACGCGGCGCCCGGCCCGATCCGCCTCGGCGAGTTCCCAGACGGTCTCGCGACCGCGCGTGACGGTCACGCGGGCGGCAACGGGCGCGTCCCACCGGAAGACGGGCGGCTGGTAGCCCTCGTCGGTGAGGGCTAGCTCGACGCGGACGCCGGGCTCGTACGGGGGCGCCGAGGCGCAGCCCGCGAGGACGACGGTGGCGACGAACGCACCGAGGCGGAGGGAGCAGGACATCAGCCGCAGGCGGGAATGGGGGAGGCCGCCGGGAGCGTGACGCCCGCCGGGACGGTGATGCAGTCGGGGACCTGGATCTGGCCGCCAGGGGCCATCCGGCTCGCTTCGAACACGCCGTTCGAGACGCGGCGGTAGACGGTCCCGCCGGCCTGGGTCTGGCACCGCGCGCGTCCGCGGAACGTGCCCGAGACGGTCGAGGCCTCGACGGCGGCGACGACGAGCGAGCCCGACTCGAACGCGCAGCCGAGCGGCCGGCCGGCGCTGTCCATCGTCGAGAAGGTGCCGGCCACCTCGCCCTCGTCCGGCCCGTCGGCGACGACCGAGTAGGTCCGCTCGGCGAGCCGTCCGCCGGAGCCGAACGTGACCGAGGCGCCCCGCCCGGCGGCCCCGCCCATCATCTGGAGCGAAAACCTCCCGGCGGCCTCGGTGATCGACGCGACGCCGGAGATCCGCCCCCCGTTCGCCGAGGCCGAGAACGAGCCCGTCGACGGCATGCCGGTGACCGGGGCGCTGCCCGGCCCGTCCGGGGTGTGGTACCGGGCGCTCACGCGGAGGGTCGCGCGCACGTCGCGCGGGCGCGGTAGGTACTTGACGTCCCACGCTTCAAAGTCGGTCCATCCGGCGTACGACCGCTCCGGCTCGTCGTCGCCGTACTCCCGGGCGTAGAGAAACGGGCTCCCGCCGAGGGAGTAGTCGTAGTCGTCGGGCTGCGCGTCGATGTCCACCGGGACCCACGTCCCGTGCCCGCTCGGCCAGCCCTGCGCCGCCCCCGGCGGGTAGACGAGGTACGTCATCTCGCTGCGCTGGACGCTCGACGACGCCTCCATCGACCCGCCCCATCCGATGCCGACGCGGCCGTCGGGCGCGCTGTCGAGCCGCCGCCCCGTGATTCGCGTGCCGTCGGGCGTGACGATCGTGAGGGTCCACGGGTCGCAGGCGGCGCACATCCCGCCGGCCGGGATCCCGCCCCAGGCGACCGTCCCCACTCCCATCGACTCCTGCGCGCCGGTCACGACCACGAGCGCCTGCCCCTGCGCGAGCCCCGGCAAGGGCGTCCCACTCGGCGTGGCGTCGAACTCGAGGATGAGCATCCCGCTGGCGAACGTCGCCCCCTCTTCTCGGATCGAGGTCCGCAGTCGGCCTCGAACTTCATCGTCCCGCGACCGCGAGACGCGAAAGGAGGCGTTCGCGCTGGGGTCGTGCGGGGGCCCGACCGAGTAGAACCGGCGC
>JAAXJP010000146.1:0-3665 GCA_012269805.1 Rubrivirga sp. | reverse complement strand
TCAGGGAGGTCGAGGCGGAGGCCGTAGTCGAACAGGCCGAGCGCGACGAAGTCCTCGGGCTGGCCGCTGGAGACGGCGAGGGGGGGCGCGTTCGACGTGGCGCCGGGGTCATACGTGCCCGAGAACCGGCGTGGCGCCGCGAACCCCGGCCGGTAGACGTCCTTCGAGTACACGACGACGCGGGTCCCGTCGTCGGCCTCGAAGGTGAGCACGGAGTTCGCGGCTGGGGGCACCTCGGCGTCGGGCGGGACGCCGCCGAAGCGGGCCTCGCCGGTCACTTCGAAGGGCCCGTCCGGGAGCCCGGTGACGTCGAGGTCGAACGTGCCGTCGTCGGACTGGGCGAGCGCCGCGAGAGGGACGAGGAGGGCGAGTGCGAGGAGCCGTCGCATGGGGAAAGAGGGGAGTCTGCCCCGAACCTCCCGGCCCCGCGCTCCCGGCGCCTCACCCGTCGATGTGATTCCTGGGGGTGGGAAACGGGCGCTGCCGCCCGCCATCGTACGTGGGCCCCCGCCCGCCTCGGCATCGAGGCGGGGGAGTCGGATGGCGGCGCCTCGGCGCCCCGGGCGCTTTGCAACGGGGCGCTCCCAGCCCGGCTACGGCCGGCCGAGGACCTTCGCGGCGGCCTCGGCGCGCGAGCGGACGTGCATCTTCTCGTACACGTGCCGGACGTGCGTGCGGACCGTGTCGAGCGAGATGAACAGCTGGTCGGCGATCTCGCGGTAGCGGTGGCCTCGAACCAACAAGTCGAGGATCTCCGCTTCGCGCGGGGTCAGCGGGTCCTCGTGCTCGGCGACGATGGGCGGTCGGTGGAACGCCTCGACCACGCGGCGCGCGATGCCGCTCGACATCGGCGAGCCGCCGGCCTGGAGCTTGCGCACGGCGTCGAGGAGCTCGTCGGGCGGCGTCGTCTTGAGGACGTAGCCGGTGGCCCCGGCCCGGAGCGCGTCGAAGACCGAGTCGCTGTCCTCGTAGACCGTCAGCATCATGGCCTGGACGGTCGGCCGGCGCCGCCTGAGCTCGCGGACGGCCTCGATCCCGCTCATCCCCGGCAGGCCGATGTCCATGAGCGCCACGTCGAGGCGGAGGCCGCCGCCGCGCGACGGCGTGAGCGCGTCGAGGAACGCCTCGGCGTCGCCGAAGGTGGCCGCGCAGGCGAACCCCTCGGCGGCGTCGACGAGCGAGGCGAGCCCCTCGCGGACATCTTCGAGGTCCTCGACGATGGCGACGGAGATGGGCACGGCGAACGGGTGGCGGTCTCGGAGTCTAGGCGCGCGCGGCCTCCCGCCGCGTCACATCAACGGGGGATGTCGCGCCCGCGACCGGGACGTCGAGCCGGACCTCCGTTCCGCCGCCGACTGCGTCGCAGACCGCGAGCGACCCGCCGACCTCCTCGGCCCGGCGGGCCATGTTGCCGAGCCCGTCGCCGCCCGCCCACCGCACGCCGTCGCCGCCGGCCAGCCCGCGGCCGTCGTCGCGGACCGTCAGCACGAGGCGGTCGCCCTCGGCCCCGAACGTCACGGCGACCTCGGCCGCCCCGGCATGCTTGACGACGTTGTGGAGCGCCTCCTTGAGGACGAGGAAGACCGCCCGGCGGCCCTCGGCCGGGACCGGCGCGTCGCCGAGGCGGGCCACGTCGAGGCGGGCGCGGAGGCCGTGGGCGTCGAGAAAGCGCGCGGCGTGCTCGCGGAGGTACCCGGCCAGCGCCGGGAGCCGGTCGTTCCGCGGGTTCACGGCCCACACGATCTGGCCGAGGCTGTCGAGCATCTCGCGCGAGGTCTCGGCGATCCGCCGGAGCCGCTCCTCGTTGGCCTCGCCGTCGAGCTGGCGCCGCGCGACCTCCGACAGGATCGCGATCTCGGACAGCGACGCGCCGACTTCGTCGTGGACGTCGCGGGAGATCCGGGCCCGCTCGGCGTCGCGGGCCTGCTGCGCCTTGAGCTCCGCGAGCTCGCGCTGGTAGCGGCGCCGCGAGACGCCCCACCCGACGCCCGCGACGAGCCCCACGAGCGCCAGCGCGAGGAGCGTCCGGAACCCCCACGTCTCCCAGAGGGCGGGCTGGACGAGGATCGGGACCGAGTCGGCCTCGGGGCCCCACGCGCCGTCGGCGTCCGTCGCGCGGACGCGGAAGGCGTAGCGGCCCGGCGGGAGGTTCGTGTAGCTCACCAGCCGCCGGTCGCCGACCTCGACCCAGTCCTCGTCCCACCCGTCGAGACGGACGGCGTAGCGGCTCCGGTGGGCGTGGACGAACTCGAGCGCGGCGAACTCGAGCGCGAACGTGGTCACGTCGGGTGCGAGCACGACGCCCTCGGGTCCGACGTAGTCGCTGCGCGCCGTCCCCTCACGCGTCGCCCGCTCGACCGCGGTCACGACGACGGGCGGCGCGGGCGAGGCCGTCGCGAAGGCGTCGGGGTGGAAGACGGTCACGCCGCGGTCGCCGCCGAAGTACATCGTCCCGTCGGCGTCGCGGAAGGCCGCGTTCCGGTTGAACTCGACGTTGCCCACACCGTCGGCGAGGCTGAACGCGCGGACGCGCGGCGTGGCGGCCTCGTCGTAGCGCGCGAGCCCGCGGTTCGTCGAGATCCAGAGGCGGCCGGCGTCGTCCTCGAGGATGGCGTAGACGACGTCGCTCGGCAGCCCGTCGGCGGAGGTCACGTGCTCGAACCCGCCCGTCGCGGGGTCGAACCGGTCGAGCCCGCTCTGCGTGCCGACCCACAGCCGCCCGCGCCGGTCGCGGTGGAGCGCGATCGTCGCGTCGTCGCTGAGCGAGGCCGGGTCGTCGGGGTCGTGGCGGATCACCCGGAGGGCGTCCGCCCCGGCGTCGTAGCGGAGGAGGCCGCCGCCGGAGGCGACCCACGCGCCGCCCGGCGCCTCGACGATGGCCTGGACGCCCGCCCCGTTCGGCGTCATCGTCGTGCGCCGCGTGCCGTCGGGGAGAAGCCGGTTGAGCCCGCCGATGTGGCCGAACCAGAGCGTCCCGTCGGACCCGACGTGGAGGCCGGTCGCGCTCGGCCCGGCCCCCGTCGCGGGGTCGGCCTCGAAGCGGTACCGCCGGACAGCGTGCGGTGGATCCGGGTCGACGGCGTCGAGGCCCCCGCCGGTCCCCACCCAGACCCGGTCGGCGTCGCTGCGGATCGACCAGATCCAGTCGTGCGAGATCGTCCGCGCGTCGGCCCGGGCGTGGCGGAGCCGGGTGACGGCCCCGTCGAGCCCGATCCGGTTGAGGCCGCCGCCGAGCGTGCCCACCCAGAGCGCCCCGCGTGGGCCGCGGTGGACGGCCAGCACGATCCCGCTCCCCAGCGAGTTCGGGTCGTCGGGGTCGTGGGCGATGAGCCGGAACGGGGGCCCCGAGGGCGCGGCGCGGTGGAGGCCCCAGACCGTTCCTGCCCAGACGGCCCCCGTGCGGTCGCGGTGAAGCCCCGCCACCCAGTTCTGCGTGTCGACGTCGCCCGGGAGCCGGAGCGAGTGCCGCGTGTAGCCGTCCGCGTCGATGCGGTAGACGCCGTCGAGCGTCGCGGCCCACGCCCCGCCCGCGTCCGGGAGGATCTCGTTCACGCTCAGGCCGACGCCGTGGCCGGCGAGCGTCGGCGCGGGGCCCCCGAGCGTCTCGCTCCGGCCCCGCGCGGCGTCGCGCCGGCCCAGGCGCGCTCCGCCGCCCCCTACGACGG
>JAAXJP010000306.1:1292-5794 GCA_012269805.1 Rubrivirga sp. | reverse complement strand
TGCAGACGCAGCCGCCCACCCGCCGCGAGCGGATCAAGACCCCCGACGCGCCGGCCGCCATCGGCCCGTACTGCCAGGGGCTCCTCGTCGGCGACACGCTCTACGTGTCGGGCCAGATCGCGCTCGACCCCCAGACCGGCGAGCTCGTCGAGGGCGACGTCCAGGACGAGACGGCGCAGATCCTCGACAACGTCGGGTCCGTCCTCCGCGCCGCCGACATGGACTTCGCGCACGTGGTCCAGGTCACGCTCTTCCTCCGCGACATGGACGACTACGCGCCCGTCAACGAGGTCTACGCGCGCTACTTCAGCGGGGCCACGCCGGCCCGCGAGGCGCTCGAGGTGGGCAAGCTCCCGCGCGAGGCGCGCGTCGAGATCAGCTGCATCGCCGTCCGGTAACGGCCCGCAGCCCCGCCCGCCTCGCCGCCGAGGCGGAGGCGGCTAGACGACGATCGCGGCCTCGATGGGGACGCCCTCCGGGAGCTGCGCGCGCCCCTTCAAAAACGCGATCTCGACCGCGAACGAGATCCCGGCGACCGTCCCACCGGCCTTCTCGACCAGCTCGCAGGCGGCGGCGGCCGTCCCGCCCGTCGCGATCACGTCGTCGTGGACGAGCGCGCGGGCGCCGTCGGGGAGGTCTTGGCCGTGGAGCTCGAGGGCGTCCTCGCCGTACTCGAGCGCGTAGGTCGCGCGGACGCTCGCGGCCGGCAGCTTGCCCGGCTTCCGGGCCGGGAGGAAGCCGGCGCCCAGCCGCTCGGCGAGCGCGGCGCCGAACCAGTAGCCCCGCGACTCGATCCCGACCACGTGCGTCACGCCGGCGTCGGCCCAGGGCGCCACGAGGGCGTCGAGCAGCTGTCGGAAAAGCGCCGGGTCGGCGAGGACCGGCGTGAGGTCCTTGAACTGGATCCCTTCCTTCGGGAAGTCCGGGATCGTGCGGAGGGCGTCGGCGAGGTCGGGCACGGGCGGGGTGGCGGGGCGCGGAAGATTACGGGGCCCCGCGCGACCCGGCCCGTCCGATTACCCCTCCGCGTTGGCGACGCGGAGGCCGCGCTCGTAGGTCGCCTTGTACTGGCGGACGGCCTCGAAGATGGAGCGGGCCGTCCGGTCGAGCCCCTCGGCCGAGGAGAGGTAGCGGGCCTCGTCGCGGTTCGTCACGAACCCGACTTCGACGAGGACGGCCGGCATCGACGCGGCCCAGAGCACGATGAAGTTGTCCTGCTTGACGCCGCGGCTGTGGCGGCCGTCCCGGACGAACTCGCCCTCGATGAGCCGCGCGAGGTGCTGGCTCTCCTCTTGGTACGCGCTCATGGCCAGCGACGCGAGGATGTCGTCCTCGCCGTGGAAGTCGGCGTAGAGGCTCGGGTCGCTCTCGAGCTCGATCACGGAGTTCTCGCGCTCCATGACGTCGCGGGCGTTGCCCTGGCCACGCGGGGCGAGGAAGAACGTCTCCGTCCCGTGCGCCGAACTCGACCCGGCCGCGTTGGCGTGGACCGAGATGAACAGCTTGCCGCCTGAGCGGTTGGCGATCCGCCCGCGGTCGCGGAGCTCGACGAACGTGTCGTTGTCGCGGGTGTAGACGACGCGGACCCCGAGCTCGCGCTCGATCATCGGGCCGAGGCGGGAGACGACGCCGAGCGCGATCTCCTTGTCGGACGTCCCGTTCGCGCGCGCGCCCAAGTCGTGGGCGCCGTGGCCCGCGTCGAGGACGATCGTGTCGAGCCGCCAGCGCTCGGCGCCGGTCGCGACCGGGAGCGACTCGCCGCCGGGGATGGGCCCGACGCCGGTCTCGACGGGCGCCGTCGCGACGGGCTCGACCGTCTCCGCTTGGCGCGTGGCCGGCCGGTGGGAGACGGGCCGGTCGGCGGCCGTTTGGCGCACCCCGGGGTTCTCGACCGTCGTGACGGGGCGGCTCGGGCGGCCGCCGCCCCACGCCTGCCGCCGTGGGCGCGGCGTCGAAGAGAACGACACGAGCAGGTCGTCGCTGTCGCGATCGGGGTAGGCCCGGACGTGGATGCCGTCCTCGACCTCGAAGCGAACCACCACGCGGTCCTCGTCGGCGTCGACGCGGTAGTCACGGACGGGCCGGACGGCCCGCTCCCGCTCAAGGGCCGGTGCGAGGTGCGCGCGGTACAGGACGACCTCGAGCGCGCCGCCGGCCTGGTCTACGCTGTAGGCCCGGACGCGACTCGTGGTGTGGACGCGGGCGACAAGGGCGCCGCCGTCGGGGGTCCGGTCGAACGAGACACGCTCGACGTCGATGCGGGTGTCAGCGGTCCGGACCGTCGGCGGGGCCGTCGTGGCCAACGCGGGGGCCGCCATCGCGAGCGCGAGGAGGAGGCTAGCGAAACGGAGCATGGGGCGGAGGGGCCGGGGGGAGAGCCCAGCGACACGGAAAAACCGTGCCGCACGACGTCCCCCGCACACGGCGTCGTCTCGTCGAGGCGCCATCGAAAACGGGCGGCCCATCCGGGACCGCTCCATGTCCGCGTCGCCCCGGTGCTGTGGGGGACCGTTCCGAAGGTATTCACTTGGGGCCCACCGCCTCAAGTGATTTCTCAAGGGGGCACGGGGTTACCGAACGCCCGCCCCCGTGTCTTCTCTTCCCGCCTCGCTAGTCTGACCGAGGCCGTAGGGCCTACTCGACGCCGAGGAGCTCCTGGAGACGGCCGTCGACGATGTCGTCGTGGAGGGCGCGTCGGTCGGCCAGCTCCTGGCGGGCGGCGTCGAGGCGCTGCGCGGCGATAGCGATCTCGCCTTCCCGGATCTCGTGGTGGAGGCTGAGGAGGTCCGACAAGAGGGTCCGGAGCTGACCTCGGAGGCGGGTCCGCTCGGGACCGCTCGGGAGGGCTCGAATCCGGGTGGCGAGCGCGCCGGACTCGTTCTGCATGGCGGCGGCCTCCTGCATCCGGTCGTAGAGGGCCTCGTTCTGTGACGCCACGTCGCGCATGTAGGCCGCCTCGACGATGGGGGAGACCTCCTCCGGCATGCCGTTCGGCGCCGCACCGGTCTGCGCCACGTCGCCCATGATGTAGACCCCGCGGCCGGGGCGTCTGGACTCGGCCAAGAGCACCAGCCGCTCGCCCTCGAGGACGTAGGCCTCACCGTCGATCTCGAGGACGGGCACCAGCGGGCCGCTGTACTCCAGGGGGCCTTCCATCTCGAACCCCTCCAAGTCGAGGCCGTCGGGCACCGCGTCAGGCAGGTGCCGGCCGTCGAGGTAGACCTGGCCGTCCCGAAGCTCGAACGTGTGGACCACCTCCTCGGTCTGGGCGGCGGGCGCGGCCGCGACGGCGAGGGCGAGCACGCACGCGGCAATCAGGCGTCGGATCATCGCTGGACCGAGGACGTGGCGGTGCGGAGGCGGGCGCGGGCGGGCGCCGCGCGCGGGGTCGGCGGGCCGGCGCGGACGGACTGGAGCCCCGGTGCGGTCCCGGCAGAGGGCGTCGAGGGCTGGCCAAAGGCCTCGGCCGGTACGTCGTCCCAGGCGAGGTCATCCTCGGAGCCGAGCTCTTGGAGCCGCAGCGAGAGCGCCCGGACGTCCTCCGACATCTCCCACGACGGCGGGGCTGGCGCGGCAGCGGCCGCAGCCGGGCGCGACGCGGCGGCAACGGGTTGCAGGGCCGGGGCAGCAGGCTGTTGCGCCGGCTGCTCGGCGCGGGTGGGCGCCGGCACGAAGCCCGCGATGGCGGACGCGGCCGCGAGGCCGCCGCCTGCGGCGGCGGGCGCCGTCGCGTCGAGGTCGGCCTCAGGCTCGTCAGCGGCCGGGGCGTCCCGCGTGACCGGCTCGGCCGCGGCGGGTGCCTCCGTGGCCTCGGCCGTCGCGAGGGCGACCGGGGCGTCGCTCTCGGCGCCCCCGGACGGGAGCACGACGATGGCGGCGAGCGCGGCGACGAGGAGGCCGGCCGCGCCGGCCCACACGCCGACTGGCATGCGCCGTCGCGTCGGGCGGGCCGGAGCCCGGTCTACGGGCCGGGCGGGTCGATCAGCGGCCCGCGTGGTGCCGGCGGTCGCGGCGGCCAGCCGAACGGCATCGAGCGTGGCGGCCGAGGGCCGCGGGCGCGGGAGCCGGTCGAGCGCCTGGAGCGACTGCGCGAGAACGGCGCCTTCGACAGCCGGGGCGTCCACGGCGGGCTCGGCCTCCACCCCCGCCGCCTCGGCGGCGCGGGCGAGGACGGCGGCCACGGCGGCCTCCGATGGACGGGGCCTAGGGCGGGAGGCGAGCGCGCGCTCGACGGCGTCGCGCGACTGGCGGAGCGCCTCGGCCTCGACCGAGTCGGCGGCGGGCGCGTCGAGGTAGACGGACCGGACGGCGGCGAGCGCGGACGACGCCTCGGCGGCGTGTGCCTCGATGGCCGCGAGTACCGACGCGTCGGGGCGCAGGGTCGGCAGGCGGTCGAGGGCCTGGAGCGACTGGCCGAGGACGGCGGCCTCAACGGGCGACGCGGCCGGCAGCGCATCGGTGGCGGGTCCGACCGGCTCAGCGGCGCGGGCGAGGACGGCGGC
>JAAXJP010000306.1:0-1282 GCA_012269805.1 Rubrivirga sp. | reverse complement strand
CGGCCTCCGCGGGCCGCGGCGGCGGGCGGGCCGCGAAGGCGGGGGCGAGCGCGGCGGCAGTCTGGGCCACGGCGGCGGCGATCACGGCGGCGCGCGCCTCGACGGCGGCGACGGCGGCTGGGGCCGGCGACGGGGCCGGCCAGGCGTCGAGGAGGTCCCGCATCTGGCGGAGGGCCTCCTGCTCCGGGTGCCCCGCGCTGCCCGGCGCCACCGGGGCGCCGACAGGCTCCACGTCGTACGCGTGGCGAAGCGGGGTGAGAGCGTCGGACATCGGGCTGGGGGAGGGCGTAGCGAACGGGACGGCTGGCGAACTCGTGTGTGAAGAGAGGGGCGGGAGCGAGGACCGTGCCGGCGACGGCCCCGAGGCGGGGCGGGTCGGTCAGGCGGTGGCCTCGTCTTTCGGCGTCGGCGCGCCGGGGAGGTCGGCCGACACGCTGTCGAACCACTCGGGGTCGAGGATCTTGCGGAGGTTGATGAGCGCGTAGCGCATGCGGCCGAGGGCCGTGTTGATCGAGACGCCAGTGAGCTCGGCGATCTCGCGAAACGTGAGCTCCGACTGGTGCCGCATGAGGACGACCTCGCGCTGCTCCGGGGGGAGCTGGTCGATGGCCGCCTCGACCTCTTCCCAGAGGTCCGCCCGGTTGAGGAGCGAGTCGGCGTCGGGGGCCTCATCCGGCAGTCGGTCCCAGAACGACGGCCCCTCGTCCTCATTGCCGAACTTGTCGACGTCCGAGAACTTCTTCCGGGCGCGGAGCCAGTCGAGCGCGGCGTTCCGCGCGATCCGCATGGTCCAAGCGAGCCACCGGCCCTGGCTCTCGTACGAGCCGCGCCGTCGGTGCATGGCCTGGATGGCGCGGTACAACGTCTCCTGGAACAGGTCGTTGGCCACGTCGCGGTCCTTGACCATCCCGACGAGGTAGCCGAAGATCCGCTCCTGGTGCCGGGCCAGGAGCTGCGAGAAGGCGCGCTGGTCGCCGTCGTCGAGGTAGGCCTGGACGAGCTCGGCGTCGGTGGGAGGAGGCATGGGTCAGGCGTCGCCGGCGGAGGTCGGAAGGGGGGGCGTCTCACGCGCGGCGGCCGTCGCGGCTCCCCTGAGATCGGAGTCGGCCCCTGGAGCGCCCACCTCGGCCCCGCCGTCGGCGTGGTGGACGAGCAGGCCGTACTTGCCCGCGTAGAACGACGGCGGGGCATCGGGACCTGCCGTCAGCGCGTTCCACGCCGTGCGGACGTCGCGGCCGGGTTCGACGTCGTCGAGCACGACGAGCGCGCCGTCGGCGAGGTG
>JAAXJP010000457.1 GCA_012269805.1 Rubrivirga sp. | reverse complement strand
GTCTACGCCGCCCTCGCCGTCGGCGAGGCGCTGACGTTCTCGGACGAGGAGATCGAGGCCTACCGCACCGACCTCGGGGGCCGCCTCGACCGGGCCGGCCTGGACCGCCGGCTCCGCCGCCGGTCGCAGGCATACGGCGAGGCCGTCGCTCAGCACGTGCTGGCGTGGGCGGGGGAGGACGGGTATGCCGAGACGCGGAGCGCCCCGGCCTACACCATCACCGACGAGCCCGGCACGTGGCGCCCGACGCCGCCGGCCTACATGGACGCCATCGAGCCCGCCTGGGCCACGATGCGCCCGTTCGTGCTCGACTCGGCCCAGCAGTTCAAGCCGCTCCCGCCCTACCCGTACTCCGTCGAGCCCGGCACCGAGTTCCGCCGGCAGGTCGACGAGGTCTACGAGATCGGCCGCGACCTGACGCCCGAGCAGCGCGAGATCGCCTCGTTCTGGGACTGCAACCCGTACGTGATGCACACGCGCGGGCACGCCATGTTCGCCACGAAGAAGCTCACGCCGGGCGGTCACTGGATGGGCATCGCCGCGATCGCCAGCCGCCTGGCGGGCGACGACATGGCCGGCGCCGTCGAGGCCTACGCCCGCACCGCCGTCGCGGTCGCCGACGGGTTCATCTCGGTGTGGGACGAGAAGTTCAGAAGCCGGCTCGTCCGGCCCGAGACCGTGATCAACGAGCACATCGACGAGGACTGGGCGCCGCTCCTCCAGACGCCGCCGTTCCCTGAGTACTCGTCGGGCCACAGCGTGATCTCGGCGGCCGCGGCCGAGGCGCTCACCGACGTCTACGGCGACGGGTTCGCCTTCAACGACACGACCGAAGTGGCCTACGGGCTGCCGGCACGCGACTTCACGTCGTTCCGCCAAGCGGCCGAGGAGGCCGCGCTGAGCCGGCTCTACGGCGGCATCCACTACCGGATGGCGGCCGACCGAGGCGTCGAGCAGGGCCGCGGCGTGGGCAACCTCCACACGGAGCGGATCGAGACGCGGGCACCGTCGGTGGCCCGGAGCGCAGCGGTCCGCCCGGCCGCCAGCGGGGCCGCGGAGTAGCTTCGTCGGCGCGTCCACCACGCTCCTCATGCGCCGTCTCGCCTCGCTCGTCCTCGCCCTCGTCGTGCTGGCGGCCACGCCCGGCTGCGGCTTTCTCGGCGGTGGCTCCGACGCCGTCGGCCTGACGGGCACGTGGGAGGGCGTCGTCTATGATTCGACCACGCCGAACGCGACGCGGTACCCCATCACGTTCCGCCTCCGCGATACGGGCGTCACCATCACGGGCGACGGTGAGATCGAGGATCTGCCAGAGGGACCGTTCGAGTTCCTCGTCGTCGACGGCGCGTTCACGGAGGACCTCAACGTGTCGCTCACGCTCCGCTTTGCGGAGGCCCCGTTCGAGGGCCAGCTCTCGGGTCGGCTCGTCAACCGAGACCCGGGCACGATCGAGGGCTCGTTCAGCGGGCGCGGCGAGTTGGGCCAGGGGGCCGTCCGCATCGAGATCACCTCCCGGAGCACCTAGGCGGCCGGTCCGTGGGCCTCGGTGGACCCGCCGCCGAGGCGGGCCAGCGAGTGAAAGGGCTTCCACTCCGGGACGGGTTGGGCCTACATTGGGGACCCTTCACGGCCTCTTGACCATGCCCCGCGCGCTCCTCGCCCTCGCCGCGCTTGTCACGATCAGCGGCTGCGCCGGCCCCGCCAGCGCCCCGCCAATGGACGACGGCTGGGTCGACCTCTTCGACGGGACGTCCCTCGACGGCTGGCACGGCTACGCCCGGGCCGACGTCCCGGCGGCGTGGGCGGTCGAGGACGGGGTCCTGACGCTGACGCCCGGCACCGACGACGGCGGCGACCTCGTGGCCCCCGGCTCCTACGGCGACTTCGAGCTCGAGGTCGAATGGCGGATCGCCGAGTGCGGCAACTCGGGCCTTTTCTACCGCGGCGAGGAGGCCGCCGACCTCGCGCCGATCTACCGGACCGCGCTCGAGATGCAGGTTCTCGACAACTGCCACCCCGACGGCCAGTACCCGAGCCACCAGAACGGCGCTCTCTACGACCTCTACACGCCGACCGCCGACCCGACGCGCTCCGGCGATTGGAACACGTCCCGCATCGTCGCCGATGGCGACGACATCGAGCACTGGGTCAACGGCGAGCGCGTGGTGGAGGCCACGCAGGGCTCGGCCGAATGGGACGCCCGCCTCGCCGTCAGCAAGTTCCGCGACGGCGACGCCTTCCCGGCCTACGGCACGCGCCGCTCCGGGATCGTCGGGATCCAGGACCACGGCGACCGCCTGGAGGTCCGTTCCGTCCGCATCCGCACCCTCTAGCCCACCACCGACATGAACGGGATCAACCAACGGTCGACGGGAACCGTCAAGGCCAGGCTCAGCACGATGATGTTCCTGGAGTTCTTCGTCTGGGGCGCCTGGTACACCACGGTCGCCGTCTACATGGCGGCCGAGGGGCTCGGCGACCTCACGCACTGGCCGTACACCGTGAACCCGATCGCGGCCATCGTCGCGCCGTTCTTCCTCGGGCTCGTGGCCGACCGCTACTTCGCCGCGCAGAAGGTGTTCGGCGTGCTCCACCTGCTCGGCGGCGTGTTCATGCTGGCCGCGCCCAGCCTGATCGGCAACCCGACCGTCTTCATCCTGGCGCTCCTCGCCTACAACCTCTGCTACATGCCCACGCTGGGCTTGTCGAACACGATCGCGTTCGAGCAGCTGGACGACCAGGAAAAGGAGTTCCCCGTGATCCGCGTGTTCGGGACGGTCGGGTGGATCGTAGCCGGCCTCGCCATCTCGTTCATCCTGAGCCCCGTGCTCGGCGTCGAGTCGGCCGAGGCGACGGCGTGGCCGCTGTACCTGACCGGCATCGGCTCGATCGTGCTGGGGCTGTTCGCCTTCACGCTCCCGAACACGCCGCCCGTCGCGAAGGGCCAGCCCGTCTCGGCGGCCTCGATCGCCGGCGTCGACGCGTTCCGCCAGCTCGGGAGCCGGCCGTTCTACGTGTTCCTCGCGGCGAGCTTCCTCATCTGCATCCCCCTCGCGGCGTACTACAACTTCACCCAGCTCTTCCTGGGCGCGACCGGCTTCGAGAACATCGCGGCGACGCAGTCGCTGGGGCAGGTCTCGGAGGTCCTGTTCATGCTCGTGATGCCGCTCCTGTTCGTGCGGTGGGGCGTAAAGTGGATGCTCGCGGCCGGCATGGTCGCGTGGGTCCTCCGCTACGCGCTCTTCGCCCTCGCGGCGCCCGAGGCCGTGACCTGGATGATCATCGGCGGCGTCGCGCTCCACGGCATCTGCTACGACTTCTTCTTCGTGACGGGCCAGATCTACGTCGAGAAGAAGAGCACGCCGGCCGTCCGCGGGCAGGCGCAGGGCCTGCTCGTCCTCGTGACGTACGGCGTGGGGATGCTGATCGGGGCGCAGGTCGCCGGCCAGGTCTACAACGGCTTCCTCGGCGACCGCGACGCGCTCCCCCTCGCCGAGTGGACCCAGTTCTGGTGGATCCCGGCCGTCTTCGCTGCCGCCGTGCTCGTCCTGTTCATCCTCCTGTTCAACGACCGCGTCGACCGCTCGGAGGTCTCGGCGACCCCGGCGGCCGACGCCCCCGACGCGAGCCTTACGCCGGCCTCCGAGGCGGGCGTCCCCGCCGTCGGCTAGGTCCGCCTCGGCGCCCCGTTCCTCGGCTCCAGATCTCGACCCCATGCTCGACTCCCCCATCGACCGCCGCTCCGCGCTCCGCCGCCTGTCCTACGTGCTCGGCGGCGTCGCGACGGCGCCGCTCGCGTCCGGGCTCCTCGCCGGGTGCCGCACGCCGTCTGGCGGCGAGCTCGCGAGCTACCAGTACCAGGCCCTCCGCGAGCCCCAGCAGCAGACGCTGGCGGCGCTCGTCGACCAGATCATCCCGGCCACGGACACGCCGGGCGCGGTCGACGCCGGCGTGCCCCAGTTCATCGACAAGATGCTGGCCGAGTGGTACGCCCCCGAGGAGCGCGACCAGTTCCTCGCGTGGCTCGACGGGCTCGACGCCCAGGCCGAGGGGGGCTCGGTCGCCGCCCTCGACGACGAGGCGCGGATGGCGTTCGTGGCCGCGCTCGACGCCCGGACGTTCCCGCCCGAGCCGGCCCCCGAGGCGGAGGAACTCGACGACGACGTGGCCGGCGTCGCGACCGAGGGGACCTCGGCCGTCCAGGAGGAGACCGAGAGCGAGGTGGCCGGCATGCAGGGCGACCTCGGCGAGGCCATGGACGACTCGACGGGCGGCTCGCAGGAGATCGTCACGGGCGAAGGGACCGTCTCGACGGGCGGCCAGGCCCCGCCGCCGGCCTACCGCCAGCTCAAGGAGCTCACGCTCGCCGGCTACTACACGTCCGAGCCCGGCGCCACGCAGGAGCTCCAGTGGCTCGCGGCGCCCGGCCGCTACGACGCCGACGTCCCGTTCTCCGAGGTCGGCCGCGCCTGGGCCTAGACGGCGACGCGTGGCGGGCCTCCCCCGGCCGATGCCTCCCGACTTGTGATTCCTCTTTCCTGACCTCTGATGCCTCAGCACCACACCGGCCACGGGGCCACCACCATCGAGAAGCTCCGGACGGTGAACGTCCAGTCTGGAGGCGAGGCCTACGACGCCATCGTCGTGGGCTCCGGGATGTCGGGCGGGTGGGCCGCCAAGGAGCTCGCCGAGAAGGGGCTCCGGACGCTCGTCCTCGAGCGCGGCCGGCACGTCGAGCACGGGGCCGACTACATCACCGAGCACCGGGCGCCGTGGGAGACCCCGTTCCGCGGGCGCGGCGACCGCCGCCGCGTCGAGGAGCGCCAGTTCCGCCAGTCGAAGGCCGGCCCGTTCAACGAGAACACGGCCCACTGGTACGTCGACGACGTCGACCACCCCTACGAGACGGCGCCCGACGACGACGAGAACGAGTTCCTCTGGGTCCGCGGCTACCACCTCGGCGGGCGGTCCATCATGTGGGGCCGCCAGACGTACCGGCTGAGCGAGATGGACTTCCGGGCCAACGAGGTCGACGGGCGCGGCACGCGCTGGCCGGTCGGCTACGCCGACATCGAGCCGTGGTACGACTACGTCGAGCGGTTCGCCGGCATCTCGGGCGAGCCGCTCGGGCTCCAGCAGCTCCCGGACTCGCAGTTCCTCCCGGCCATGCCGCTCACGGCCGTCGAGCAGCACGTCCGCCAGTCGATCGCCGACTCGTTCGACGGGCGGGCGATGACGATCGGGCGGTGCGCGATCCTCACGCAGGCGCACGAGGGGCGCGCGGGGTGCCACTACTGCGGCCCCTGCGACCGCGGGTGCTCGGCCGGCGCCTACTTCTGCTCGCTCTCGAGCACGCTGCCGGCCGCCCAGGCGACCGGCAACCTCACCATCCGCCCCGACTCGATCGTCCACTCGCTCGTCTACGACGAGGAGGCGGACCGCGTGACCGGCGTCCGCGTCGTCGACCGGAATACGAAGGAGGAGATGGTGTTCAACGCGCGCCTCGTGTTCCTCAACGCGAGCGCGATCGGGAGCGCGATGATCCTCATGAACTCGACGTCGCCGCGCTTCCCCGACGGCCTCGGCAACCAGTCGGGCCTGCTCGGCAAGGGGATCATGGACCACCACTTCATGGTGGGCGCCAACGGCCAGTTCCCCGAGTTCAACGACCGCTACACGTTCGGGAACCGGCCGAACGGGATCTACATCCCGCGCTTCCAGAACCTCCCCTGGGACCCGTCCTCGAACCGCGACTTTATCCGGGGCTACGGCTACCAGGGCGGGTCGAGCCGCGG
>JAAXJP010000706.1 GCA_012269805.1 Rubrivirga sp. | reverse complement strand
AATCCCCATCCCCCGCGGGGGCCCGGCGCGCCTCAGGGGCGCCCTCTAGGCCGCGCAAACCGCCGCGGGGCCCCGGCGCTTTCGCCCCGGGGCCCCGCGGGACCTAGCTGGTCGATAAGGGCGAGCCCTTAGCGAGCGAGCGTGATCTGGCCGCTCCGGGTCCAGGTCTCCGACGCGCCGACCGCGTTGAGGCGGAAGACGTAGACGCCGGAGGCGAGGCCCGAGCCGTCGAGCTCGACGCGCTGATCGGCGCCGGCGGTCATCGCACCCTTGTGGATGCTGACCACGCGGCGGCCCATCACGTCGTAGACCTCGAGGCTGACCTCAGCCGCCTCGGGGAGGTCGAAGCTGATGGCCGTACGGGCGCTGAACGGGTTCGGCTGGTTGCCGTTGAGCGCGAACTCGGTCGGCACCTCCGTCCCGCTCTCGTTCGCGACCGGGCGCTGCCCAGACGTGAGGCCGAACGTGACGATGGTGGCCTGCGAGCCCAGGAAGCTCTGGACACCCGTCTCCAGCACGACGACGACGTCGTCGGCCGGGTCGCCCTCGTCGTTGCCGTCGAGGTCGATCCGGAACGTCGAGGCGTCGCCACCCACCGACGTGTAGTCGTTGGCGTCGACGTCACCCGCCTGGCGGCGGATGAGCTCGAGGTCGTCCGTGCTGTTCACGATGACGAAGTCGTCGGCGCGAGCCTCGACGTTGAACGTCGTGCCCTGACCGAACGCACCGCCGCTCGAGGAGATGAGCCAGTAGAAGTCCGGCGTCCCCTCGATGCCCTCCTCGTCGATCGGGAGGCTATCGTTGAAGCCCGGGTTCTCCGGCACGAACGTGACGTTCAGCGTCCGGAGGCCGAAGTCGGCCCCGGCACCGTTCGACTCGAAGTCGAACGTGAACGGCGCGTAGTCACGGTCGTCGTCGTCCTGGTCGACATCCTCACCCGTGGGGAAGATGACGCGGCCCGGAGTCAGGCTGCCCGTGTTGGCGATCCGCTTCTGGACGTTGCCGGAGATGTACGTGTCCACGAGGGCCACGGACGGGTCCTCCGTCTCGGCGCCGACGAGCACGAAGCCCTGGCCGTTGTCGACGTCTTCCGTCGTCAGCGGCGCGTTCTCGTGGTCGAGGCGCACGTAGACCGTCTGCTGGTTCTCCGGCGTGCCGGCCATGAAGAGGCCGCTCTCGAGGAAGAGCGTCTCGTCGTTGGCCGTGTCCGTCGAGTTCTGGCCCGTGGGCACGTTGAACTCGTCGTCGAACAGGAGGGCGCCGCCCTCGAGCATGACGATGGAACCAGCGTCCTTGGCGATCCGGATGTCGACACCGTCACCCAGGAGGGTGGTCCCGGCGTTGACGTTGACCATCGACGTGTCGGCGCCGACGAACGCGATCTCCGAGAACGGGTTGGTCGCGCTGGTGCGCGAGACCGTCGTCTGGGAGTTGATCACGTCGTCGTCCCCGTTGAGGGTCAGGTCGCCCGAGAGGCTGAAGATGTGACCGTTGAGGTCCCACTGAGCGCCGGGGCTGACCGTCAGGTCCATCACCTCGAAGTCCTGCTGCGCGAGAGCGCCGCTGACCTCCGGGAGAGCGGACGTGCCGTTGACGAGGAACTCGCCGACGAGGTCGGAAGCGAGCACGGAGAGCGCCGTGAACGGCGTGACCGGGCCCTGCTCGTTGTCGATGACGTCGAACTGGCCGGCGAAGATGATCTCCTCACCGCTGTTCTCAATCACCGAGTAGCCGTCGTCGAGCCGGAGGGTCGCGCCCTCGGCCAACGTCAGCGCGTTGTCGTTCTGGTTGCTGCCAGAGAGGACGTCGTTGCTGGCGGCGTTGAACACACCCTCGAGAACGAGGAGGTTGTTCGTGAGCACGTCAACATCGAGGATGACCTCGTCGGTGATGTCGTCGCCGACGTGGAACGTCGGGATCGTCACCGAGGAGACGCTGTCGCCGTCGACCTCGATCGAGTCCGTCCCGCCAGCCTGAGCCCGCGCGAGGATCGCCCGGTCGGTGGCGTCGAAGTCGCCGTCGTTATCCACGTCGGCGGCGCCGAGGGCGTCGATCATGCCGTCCTGGTTCTCGTCCGCGCTGGCGAAGACGAGGAGGTCGTTGGCACCGACCTGACCGTCCTGGTCGACGTCCGCCGCATCCACGATGCGCTGGTCGTCGGCGTCGACGTCGCCGTCGCCGTCGACGTCACCCAGGAGGGAGCCGCCGCTGCCGAGCTGGCCGTCGTTGTCCGGGTCGGCCGCGTCGAAGATCGCGGTGTCGTCGGCGTCGATGTCGCCGTCGTTGTCCCGGTCGTAGTTGGTCAGGAGGATGAGGTCGTCGTTGTCGACGTCCCCGTCCCGGTCGATGTCGCTGTCGACGAAGCCGTCAGCCGGCGTCGTGTCCTGCGAGTTGGCCGGGTAGGTGGACGGAACGCCCGGGGTGTAGGTCCCGAAGTTGCTCCGGAGCTGGAGGCCGGCGGTGCCGGCGTCGTCCGCAGCCGCGACCCGGGCCTCGTCGGCACCGTCCACGTCGTTGCTGCTGTCCACGTCCGCGAGATCGTAGATCGCCTGGTCCACGGCGTCGACGTCGCCGTCGTTGTCGAGGTCCGAGGCGCCCGTGATCACCGCGCCGTTCGGCGCCGCAGCGCTGATGGCGTTGATGTCGTCGGCGTTGACGATGTTGGCCGGGGCGGCCACCGAAGCGACGAGGTCGTAGATGTCCTGGTCGTCGGAGTCGATGTCGCCGTCGCGGTTGAGGTCGCTATCGGCGAAGCCGTCCGGACCGCCGCTCGAGTTGCCGGCGGTGTCGCCGAGGCCCGGGCTGTTGAGGGCCGCCGCGGCCAGGGCCGCGTCCGTAGCGTCCACGTCGCCATCGCCGTCGAGGTCGCCATCGAACAGGTCGATGTCGCCGTCGCCGTCGGCGTCGCGGTTGGAGCCGGTAGCGAGCCAGACCGGGCCGAGACCCATGACGTCGCCGCCGAAGGTGATCTCCGGCGCACCCTCCACGAAGAAGGTGTTCGCGTCGTCACTCGTGTCGAGGCTGCCGAGCTCGATGTCCGAGGTCGTCGTGACGTGGACGTCCGAGGCGAGGATCAGCATCGACTCGTCGAGGTTGATCTCGGCGTCGATGTTGCCGGCGCTCTCCGGGACGCTAGCGGTCCCGTCGGCGAGGAGGCTCACCGTGAGCGAGCCGCCGGTGTTGGCGCTCGTCGTGGCGGCCTCGTCGATCTCGCTCGTGGCGGTGCCGAGGCTGGCGAACCCGGTGAGGGTCGCGTCCGCGTCGTTGCCGTAGAGCAGGATGTCGGAGAGGATGCGCGACTCGACACCGGAGGTCCGGGCCGAGCCCGTGACCGTCGTGCCGTCGGCGAGCTGGAGGTCGCCGACGCCCGAGATCGTCCCGTTGACGACGTTGTCGGGGCCGTTCACGCGCAGGTTGCCCTGGCCCGAGCCGGCGGAGCCGAGGAGCTCGACCGTCGCGTCGTTCTCGACCGTGGTGGCGCCGCTCACGATGAGCGTGCCGCCGCGGACGTTGACGAGCGCCGAGTTCGCAGCGCTGCCACCGTCCAGGACGGTGAAGGTGCCCTGGATCGTCGGCGTCGAGTCCTCCGCGAAGGTGTCCTCGAAGATGTTCAGCTCGCCGTTGTTCACGTCGACGAGCAGGTTCCGGACGTTGTTGAAGTCGAACCCGTTGCTCACGACGCGCGAGTGGAACGTGCCGGCCTCGTCGTCCGCGAACGTGAGGTCGTACGGGTTCTCCTCGCCGTTGAAGCCTTCGAAGTCCTCGGCCGCGCTCGGGTCCACGTCGAACTCCACGATGCCCGTGGTCGGGTTCGTGATGTCGACGAAGACGAGCGGGTCGTCACCCACCGGCGAGACGTCGCCCGTGATGGTCGACGTCGTCGGCGGGAGCGGCCCCGGGCCGTCGGGGTCGATCGTGACCGTCCCGTTCCGAGCGATGAGGCTACCGTCGATGAGGAACAGCGAGCCCGTGAACTCGGCCTCGGCGAGCGGCGAGATGTCCGTGTCGCCGTCGATCCGGATGTCGTCGTAGGTACCCTCGCCGCCGAGGATGCCACCGAACGTCTCGAAGATGACGAGGCCGTTCTCGATGGTGCCGTCGACCTGCGAGAAGCCAGCGCTCTCGAACGAGATCGTCGCGCCGTTCGCGGCGAGCGTCGCGTCCTCAGCGATGTAGAGGTCGCCGGAGGCGGGCGCGATCGCGAGCGGGCTGTTGCCGAAGATGTCGATCTCGGCGCCGTCCGTCAGCGTGACCGTCTGGTCGCCGTCGATGCGGAGGCCCTGGAGGTCGAGCCCGGAGCCCGACGCGAACGAGACGTCGCTGTCGCCGTCGAAGACGAGGACGAAGTCCGGGTCGAAGAACCCGACCACGCGCGTGAAGTCGCCGAGGACCACGAGCTCGTTGCCGAGGTTCGCGGTGTACACGTCGCCGGCAGCCTGCGAGAAGCTGTCGACCGACGAGTCGTCCCCGAACAGCAGGGTCGCACCGGCGTCGACCGTGACGTCGCCGAAGTTGCCGCCGTCCAGGAACTGGACGCTGGCGGTGAACTCGGTGGCCGGCGTCGTGCCGCCGCCGTCGCGGACGTTGAGCGTGCCGTCGATGGCGTTGAGCTGATCGACAAAGAGCCGGACCTCCTCGCCATCGTCACCGAACGTGATCGCCCCCCCGATGTCGAGGGTGCGGACGCTGGTGGTCGCGTTGAGGTCAACGTAGATGTCGATCTCCCCGGTCGAGGCGTCGGCGTCGATGATCCGCGGGAGGATCACGCCCGACGGCTGGACCGAGCCCCCCGGGTAGACGTTCGTGAAGTAGAACTCGTTCGGGATGTCGTCGTAGTTCGGCAGGCCGGTGACGTTGGCGTACTCGACGTACACCTCGTCGATGCCCTCGATCGTGACGAGGCCGGTGCCCAGCGCGATGTTGCCGCGCGTAAAGTCGAGGTCGTCGTTGCCGTCACCGAGGAGGAGGAAGTCCGCCCCGCCGTCGAGGAACGAGAACGAGCCCTGCGTCGAGGCCGACGTGCCGGTGGCCGTGTTGAACTCGAGGCCGCCATTCGGGAGGTCGAGGATGACCTCGGGCGCGTTGCCCTCGTCGGGCGTCGCCTCGAACCCACTGACCGAGAGGCTGGGGTCGATCGTGCTGAAGCCGACGGTGTAGGCAATCGGGCTCGCCTCGATCGAAATGATCTCGGCGGTGCTCGTGCCGGCCGCGATCTGGAGGGCCCGCGCGATCGTCTCGACCGGGCCGTTGCTGGACTGCGGGTTGTTCGTAGCCCCGGAGTTTTGGTCGTCACCGTCTTGGTTGTCGACGTAGATCCGGGTCTGCGCGTCGGCCGCGCCTGCTGCGAGCAGCAGGACCGCGAGCGCGGCGCACAGATTGAGGAGCCGGTTCAACCCGGCTCTCGGAGTAGACGTAATCGTCATGGAGTTGGAGGAGGTGGGGGGAAGATCAGAGCGCCCCGGTGCGGGCGGCGCGCCCCTACGTCCGTAGGCACGTAGGGCCAGATACGGACGCTAAACTAGGAACGATCCTCGTGGATCCGCCACCCGAAGGGGGGCCGGAGCCATGAGGATTGGACGCCCCCCTCCCCTGCGCATATCGTGCCAACCTCTCCGGCGCCCCCTTTCTCCGAATTGAGAGCGTGAGAGGGGGCCGGGCGCAGCCCCCCTGCGCATTCTCTGCGCACCCTGTGAACGCAGTTCGCGCCTCCCCTCCGCGACTTGACGCCGACTAGCCACCCCCAGTGGCTGATACCCATAACCGCGCCCACCCGCCGCCGACCGAGCGGGGGGGCGGGCGCCGTCGGGACGCCGGCGGCCACGCGCAGCC